>CAIJTF010000029.1 GCA_903823565.1 uncultured Flavobacteriales bacterium | reverse complement strand
TTGAATACGATGCTGCTGAAGTGGTGTAATCTCCATTTACCTGACACAAGGCACTATACGTTCATGTCGCTGGTGCATTGATGTTCGTCGTACCGGTGGTTAAGTTATTGGTAAAGTTTAAGGTCGCTGCTTGACTTACCGTAAACGTTCCTGTTGTCCATGCCGCTATGTTCGACCACGTTCCCGTTCCATTGAAGAATACCGGCCCAAACGTCTTACCGCCTGAGTTGATGGTGTTTAGCCCATTACCTAAGAAATTAACATTCATTCCTGTTGTCCACGTACCTTGGGCACTCACCATGGCAAGGCTTCCATAAATGTTCAAGTTATTTGCACTACTCGTTGAAGCAAAATTTGGCGTATTGGTCGTAACCGTCCAGTACATATTAACGCAATTGGCATTGGCTAAATTTAAAGTCACCGTTTGATTGGGAGCAGAGAATGAATTGTTCGTGAAATAAACGTTATCGTTTACTCCCGGTACTCCAGCACCCCCAGCACCCCCATCAGTAACAGACCAACGGTTGATATCGCTCCAGTTACCTGTACCGCCAACCCAATAATAACTGATACCGTTAATAATGCTTACCGCAACGTTATAGACAGTGCTGCTACAGCCTGTTGTGGTATTCGTTACCGTTAAGGTGGCAATGTAGTTTCCAGCGGTAGCTCCTGCAGGAATAGACACCGGAATAGAAGAACCTACTAGTGTAGCATTTGTTTGATCGTTAAACCCTGCGGTATTCGCGGCAGCATTGAAATCAAGGGTAAATTGGTTCGGGGAACCAACTGGTGAAGTGAAATTGAATGCAGTAGATGTGGCTCCAACGCTTACCGAAGGATTAACCCCCAAGGTTATGCTCGGGGTAGTTCCAACTGAAACGGTAAAGTTTTGCGCCGTACCGGCAATATTGGTTACCGTATTTCGAACATTGATGGTTCCATTGTACGTTCCTGCTGCGATGTTTCCTGGAACAGTAATACCAATGGGAGATGCGGTTAACGAAACCCAAGCAACGTCATTTAATCCAGCGGAATTTGCTGTAGCATCGAAATCAATCGTATACTCATTAGGATTGTTCGTAGCATTGCTATAGGTTAGATTAGCAAGCGTTGTCCCTGTACAAATGGAAGGACTTGTACCCAAGGTAATGGTAGGCGGAGCAGAGGCATTCAAGGTTACCGTAACCGCAACGGAGGTACTACTACAATTCGTGGATGTATTTGTAAGGGTTATGGTAGCGTTGTACGTGCCCGCAGCAGCACCGGCAGGAATGGTTATTGGAATAGCATTTCCAGCAAGGGATTGATTTGTTAAATCGTTAAATCCTGCTCCATTTGCAGTGGCGTCATAATTAATACTGTATTGGTTTGGGGACCCAACCGTATTCGTAAGTGCAATAGACGATGTCGTAGTTCCAACCACTACGGAAGGATTTCCACCAAAGGTTGCCGTTGGAATGGCATTTACTGCAATAGTAATAGGGTAGACACCTTGACACCCTGTTGAGGTATTAACAATTGTTAGGTTTGCATTATAGGTTGCAGGAGAGGCTCCTGCAGGAATTGAAATTGGTACGGGAGATCCCGTTAAGGATTGATTTACAACATCGGTAAAACTAGCCGAATTGGCGGTTGGATCGTAATCAATGGAATATTGATTTGGTGAATTGGTTGTACCAGAGAATACCAGAGATGAAACAGTAGTTCCTTGACAGACGGAAGGATTGGACGTAATAGCCATCGTTGGATTTCCGACCACAGAAACGGTAATGTTATAATTTATACTGGAAATGGCTGTGGTAGTATTGGTCACAGTAAGTACCCCATTATAGACGCCTGGAGCAACATTGTTGGGAATCGAAAAGATTAAGGGAGAAGCTGAAATATTTGCGTTGACTACATCCGCTATTCCCGCAGCATTGGCTGTTGCATCAAAATCAATGCTGTAAACATTTGGGGAACCATTGGTCCCTACGTAGGTTCGGTTTACGGAGGCAGATCCTTGACAAACATTTGTATTGTTTACTCCGCCAAGATCTATACTGACTATACCCGTGTTTATACAGGAGGCAGCGGTCGTGGAACCACAACCATTCGATGCTGTTACACAAACCTGACCATTCACATTAGAAGAACTGATGTTCGTTGTTCCTTGACCGCTTAAAAAATTAGATCCTGCAGGAAGCGTCCATGTATAAGAAACGGCTCCAGCGATTGGTGAAACACTAAATCCATTTTGCGTAGTTGAAATTTGTCCTAAGCTCCCCAAGGTTTGGGTTGTTAAAAAATTCCATCCCGTATTATTACCCATGTTCGTAGAACCATAGGCATTATAAGTGGCACCACCGGTTGCATTAATATCTTTAATGGTTAGGTTTTGTCCATTTACCGTACCCGATGTTTTTGTTATAATCGCTTGGGTGCCAACGGTAGCACTTTGAAGGGTAACCCCACCAAAACACACTGCACCAAAAGAAATGTTATTAGTAACCGTTGCCGTTCTTCCTGCTTGCAAACTATAGGTGTTATTGGAGGTCATAATTAATGTCCCTACCGTCCAATCGCCGGTGATGTTCGCGCCTGCACCAAACGTTACTTGGTTGTAATTCCCAAGTACTTTATTACTTGAGTTGCTGTAATGATGTAAAAATTGTACCGTTCCACTCGTTGCTGTGAAATTTACGTTATTATAATTGTGTGTCGTATTCGGGGTATAGCAATCCTGACTGTTGTTGAAATTGGCATTCGTACCTGTCATATTTATCGTAGAAGTTCCTGGATTTATGGTTAACAATCCCGGATCTCCTGCGGCATACCAACTTCCTGAACAATTCACGGTTGATGTACCCAAGTTTAAGATTCTTACCACAGAGGTATTGCATCCAGGATAAGAATAAAACGATCCCCAAGTACACGTCGTACCATTC
>CAIJTF010000028.1 GCA_903823565.1 uncultured Flavobacteriales bacterium | reverse complement strand
TCAAACCTACAAGACCGATCGGCTCCCTTTCCTAACGAAATGGCATATCAATAAACTCCAAAAAAGGAATCCCGAGTACGATTATCAGTTTTACAACGACGAACGAATCACGGAGTTCATTCGCGCCGAGTTTGGAACCGAGATATTTAATCTTTACAGTCGTATCAATATTGGGGCAGCCAAAGCAGACTTTTTTCGTTACGCAATTCTGTTCAAGAAGGGAGGAGTTTACCTTGATATTGACAGCCTTAACATGACCAAGTTGGATGAGTTTATTTTGTCAAGTGATTCGGCTATTATTTCGCTCGAAACACACAAAAAATTCTATGTTCAATGGGCCCTTGTTTTTGAGGCGGGCCACCCTTTTCTGGAGAAGACATTGGACGTAGTTTTGGATAACCTCAAATCCAATCGATATCCCAACGACATTCATGGCATGACAGGCCCTGCGGCTTTTACCACAGCAATCAATGAATGTTTGAACGGCTCTAATTCTATCCAGTACAGGGAATTAGGGCCTGATTATGACGGTAACTTTAAATTCCACTACCGTTTCAGTAAGTTTTTTTTGTATGGAATCCATCGAAAAAACTACTGGAGAAGGCAGCAGCAAGAAATTCCCCTGCTAAAAGGTTCGATGGGTTGAATCTATACAATCGAAGACTATCTTGTAGAGCCTTCATCTCTAGTGAGATTGGGCTATTTCAACCTAGGTCGTGAAACAAACCAAATCCTTCTTAGCAAAACTTTATCAAAGTTGGAAAAAACTTGGGCCCGGCTTGGTAACGGGAGCCAGTGACGATGACCCTTCGGGAATTGCCACTTATTCCCAAGCGGGTGCTGCATTTGGGCTTGCTACCTTATGGACAGCGTTGATAGCCTTTCCATTGATGGCTTCCATTCAGCAAATGTGTGCAAGGATCGGCCTGATCACCTCGCAAGGCTTAACGGGCACTCTCAAAAAGCACTATCCAAGACCTGTATTGTACCTGATGCTATTGTTTAGCTTCCCAGCCATCGTAATGAATATTGGCGCTGATATTGCTGGAATGGGTGCTGTTGGCAACCTCTTGTTTCCATCGATTGACGCTAATTTTTTTAGTGTATTCTTTACCATCGTATTGTTAGGCCTAATTATCTATCTTCCTTACCAGAAAATGGCTTCCGTACTCAAGTACTTGTGTATTGTTATGCTGGTTTATTTCGTGGTCCCTTTTTTGTATCAACAAGATTTCAGTGAAATAATTAAATCCACCTTTGTTCCAACCTTACGTTTCGACAAAGATTTTATAGCGATTATTGTTGGAATTCTGGGCACAACTATTTCCCCATATCTTTTCTTTTGGCAGGCTTCTGTTGAGGTTGAAGAATTCAAAAACAAGAGAAAACATTTAGTAGTCAACAAAAAAATAATTCAAGAAATAAATCAAGATGTTGATTTTGGAATGACTGTTTCTGGCTTTGTCATGTTTTTTATTATTCTAACTACCGGAACTGTATTGTTTAAGGGCGGAATACATCAAATTGATACGGTCGAACAAGCGGCATTGGCGCTTAAACCTTTAGCTGGTAATCTTGCGTATCTGCTATTTGCAATTGGCGTTATAGGAACCGGTTTCATTGCCATTCCGGTTTTGAGCGGTTCTATTTCTTACATCATCACAGAAACCTTCGGTTGGGACCAAGGTTTGGACAAAAAATTTCATGAAGCCAAAGAATTTTATGTAATTATCGGGATTTCTTTGATTCTTGGTTTATCCTTAAACTATATTGGGATTACTCCTATCCAATCCTTGATTTACACGGCCATTCTTTACGGGCTAACCGCCCCTGTGTTAATTGCCATCATCCTTCATATTTCCAATAACAAAAAAATAATGGGAGACAACGTGAATGGCAGATTAACAAATATTTTGGGATTCACGGCTTTTTTTGTAATGACTGCTGCAGCAGTTGCTTTAATTTATTTGCAATTATCGGGCAATTAGTAAAGTTCCTTGATCAAGGGTGAGGATTCCCGAATAGTTCGGTACTTTTATCAATCAAATCTTCGACCTAAAATTTGAAACCATGTTGAATAATATGTTTCGCTTATTTTTTTGCATTGTTTCATTTTTTATGTTCAATGGCTGTGGGAAGGAAGTGGAAACCACCACCGCTCAAAGAACAGATATTGTAGAGAGCGTGTATGCCTCTGGGGTCCTGAAAAGCCAAAATCAATACGAGGTTTTCAGCAGGGCGGTGGGTGTTGTCAAGTCGGTTTTTGTACATGAAGGGGATTCCGTCAAGAAAGGTGACCCCCTTTTTCAGATTGAGAATCGATCGTCTTCTTTAACAACGGAAAACGCTCGACTGACGGCCTTGGCCAATGACCTGAGCCGTAACAAAGAGAAATTGGCCGAAGCTGCGTTGAATATAGGATTTGCGCAAAACAAATTATCCAATGATTCCCTCTTGTATATTCGTCAAAGGTCCTTGTGGCGTCAAAATATAGGTACCAAGGTAGAACTGGAACAGAGGGAGCTCAGTTATCAATATGCCAAAATCAACCTGAAGAAATCGCAAGTCGCCTACGATGATTTGAATCGCCAACTTAAACTAATTTCTGAACAAAGCAGAAATAATCTAAAAATGGCCCAAAATTCAGAAGATGATTTTGTTATCAAAAGTGAAGTGGATGGTCTTGTTTATCAATTAAATGCTCAACGAGGAGAGTTAGCGACCTCCACGATCCCGCTAGCGGTTTTGGGTGAATCCGATTTTGTATTGGAATTGAATGTGGATGAATTGGATATTGTCAAAATCAAGGAAGGCCAAAAGGTTGTGGTCCGGATGGATAGTTACAAGAACGAGGTCTTTAGCGCCACCATCCGCTTTGTGTACCCCATGATGAATGATAGGACAAGGTCCTTCAAGGTGGAGGCGGTTATGGACCGATTTCCCCGACAATTGTACCCGAATCTAACCTTCGAGGCGAATATCATCATCCGCACCAAAAAAGGCGTTCTAACGATACCAACCTCTTATTTAATGAATGATTCCTGTGTTTTGCTTGAAAACGGAACGGTCCAACCGTTGCGAATTGGCTTGAAGGATTATTCCATCGTCGAGGTTCTTAGCGGGCTCGATTCAAAGACCAAAATCCGAAAGCCTGCTCCATGAAAGCGAGGCATATCCTGGAAATAGCGCGTGCTCTGTTGATGGCCAGAGCCAAACAAACCCTGGTTGCGGCTGTCGGTGTGGCCTTTAGTGTGGCCTTTTTTATATCCCTTCTTGGCTTTATGGAGGGGTTGAATTCTCTATTGGATGGATTGGTTTTGAATCGAACCCCCCATATCCGTTTGTTCAATGACCTAAAGCCATCAGCTATCCAGCCCATTGATTTGGACAGTTCCTACAAGGATTACCATTCCATGGTGAGTTCAGTCAAGCCATCCAATGCTCGAAATGGGATTTATGACGCAGAACGCATTATCAAAAAAATAATGAGTGATCGACGGGTTTACGGTGTTGCTCCCAAAGTCAGCGCCCAGGTTTTTTATAATTTGGGGAATATAGAGCTTAACGGCCTGGTCAATGGCGTGGATGTTGTTCAAGTAGCCAAGTTGTTTAATTTCAATACCTACATCGTAGAGGGAAATTCACAAGACTTAATGAATAGGCCCAATACCATCGTTTTGGGTAGTGGACTTGCCCAAAAAATCCTTGCCAAGAAAGGTGATCTGGTTCAAGTTACGACCACCAAAGGAGAGAAGTTTTCATTAAAGGTGATTGGCTTTTTTCAATCTGGAATGGTGGAATTTGACAAAATTCAGAGCTATGTGAGTTTGGCAACTTGTCAAAAATTGTTAGGCGAATCCAATCATTATGTCAGTGAGATTCAGGTGAAGCTTATCAATATAGATCAGGCCCCGGTCATCGCGAAAGAATACGAAGAACTTTTTGGGGTCAATACCGAGGATATCCAAACAGCCAACGCTCAATTTGAAACAGGCAGCAGTGCACGCACAATCATTTCCTTTTCGGTGGGAATTGTTCTTTTGATTGTGGCCGGTTTTGGTATTTACAATATTCTCAACATGATGATTTACGAGAAAATGGACACCATTGCTATTCTCAAAGCCACTGGTTTTTCGGGGAATGACATCAAGAAAATATTTATTTTCATCTCGCTAAGTATTGGTATTGTGGGTGCTTTGGCCGGTGTTTTGTTGGGTTTGCTTTTTTCGATCCTGATCGATAACATTCCCTTTGATTCCATGGCAGTACCGGGTGTTGATACCTATCCGGTT
>CAIJTF010000027.1 GCA_903823565.1 uncultured Flavobacteriales bacterium | reverse complement strand
CGTACCCCCTTTTTTGTCATATCGGTATATAACCCAACCCGCCGTATCCGCTGCATTGCCCGGTGAGGTAGCCACATAATCCTTGAATCGGCACTCGAAATACCCCCCTTTGAGGTTCAAGGGATCCACCACCTTAATGTTTACAGGACCCTGACCATAGTCGTATTCCGGTGTATCCGTGTAACCATCGCTCAGAACGGTTGATAAGGTACTCTCGGTGAATTCCAAAGAGCGGTTTCCATTTCCATAACCATCCAATCGCGTAATCCGCGGTGTAGATCCATAATCGGCTAACTGGTTTGTTCCGTCTGCCTCAGGCATTGGGTTGTGAGGAACACCCTCCATGATTTTAACCTCTCCCATCGCTCCTTTTCTACTCGCAATGTAGGGCATTTTTTGTCCATCCAAACTTAAAGGATCATTCGGACTGTAATCCTTGTAATTGTTGTAGGCATATGAAATAGCCATGTAGTAATATTTCTTGAAATTCACGAGTCGTGTTTCCCCTTGTGCAAACAAATCGCTTTGGATGCGAAAGGAATGTTTAATCCCTTTATTTTCTCCATTTACCTTCTCTCTTGGTACAGCAAAACCAAGCTCTTCGTCGAATTCGAAATTGATGATTTTTGAAACATTATCCTTGATGTCGCATTGTGCGACCAAGCGAGCTTTCATGGGATTGTTTAGGTCACTTAATGCCACTTGATTATTCTTTAGTTGAAAGATCTGGTAGCCTTGAAATCGAAAGGTTTTATCCGCATTAGGATTAGAGGAAACAATAAATGGATCTACTTCTTGGTATGCCTCCCCGTGGTTATTTGAGTTCACGGGATTCGTTAAGAAAAGAACAAGTTCATTGTTTAATTCTTGTATTTCTAAGGCCGGTGCATGGGGGGCATCCATAACCTTAAAACAATTTTCAAACAAGGCTTGAGCTTTGTCGTCGGCTCTTCGGAGGGTTTCAACGGAGGTAAAGGGATCTCCCCCGTTAGAACGCGCCCAAACCACACCAACAGTAATGTTGTTAACGGCACCTGGTTTTAGTACAAAAGGTCCCGCACTTTCAACAAACCTGCGATCGTTTGGGGTGTTATTGGCCGTTTGTTCTGTCCAATTGGGTTTAGGAACCCCGCCTGTTCCCCATCCGATGGGATCTGAAGTGCCTGGGAACATAAAATCGCAAGGCGTATTGGGATCAGCCTCTGGGTCTGAAATATGGCCGCTCCCTCCATAAACAAACTTAGTTCCATCTTTCCAATATCCACGCAGGTAGTTATAGTAATCGGAGGCCGCTATGGGATCGGTTTGATTGACGTTTGCTCCATTGGTCGTGTTCGAATAATATAAAAACCGCCGCATACCGAAACGTTCATTGTCGACAATACCATCGCCATATCCAATTCCGTTCAAGGCTTCATCGGCTCCAATGCCATAGGCATTATCAATTCCATCGTTGTCCTGATAGGGGCCTTCAAAAAAATCAACGCCAACAGCTGGTGGACTGTATCCATACCCTTTGTAACCGGCATTATCTCCATCGAAATTGTCACCGTTGTAATAATAGCCTAAACCCCGCATTACATCACACCCAACATAGTCGTCATAAGGATCGCCCAAGGCCCCATCGGTAAAAAAGCCGAAATAGGTATTGTATAGCGTTTGAGTGCCCCGATTGATAAGGACATAATTGTAAAAGGTCATGTTATTAACCTCATCATTTGAAGCAAAGGCAAAGGCTTGAGCTCTGATTTCCATACCTATGGGGTCAGCCCCGGTTTCTGTATGGATGTTCCCTTTGTCGTTCATCACCCACCAAAAATTTTTATCCCCATAAAGCGAAACATCGCGGTCTACGCTACATTGTTTGTCCTGTTTGATGTCGTACCACGGAAAATCGCCATCCTCCCAATTGTAATGGCCATCGTTGTTGAAATCATAAAATGGTGCTAAGAAATAATCCTGTCCTTTGCTTACATCGCCATGAGCTGGCCAAGTTTTTATACTTTCAGGGACTTCATAGTTCGGGAAGAGTGTGGCTTGAGTTGTCGTTCCATTTTGTTGATCCGCTATACCTGCTTCGTACCACGCGTTAAACTCACGGATTTGATCTTTGGTAGTCACATAATGTTTATCGTATTTTTCGCACTCATCGTAGGTGGTTTCTGCAAAGACTTGCGATAAGGGTCCCGTCCAATAATCCTGACCGTTGCGATACCTCAGGGCAGCCAGTTTTAGTTGATTATTGACATCCGTGCCTCCTAGCCAAAGCGCAGCCGTGAATAAGGCCATAATGCCAGAATTTTTGGGGATTTCGTATTGCGAATAATTCTGTCCAGGAATTTGCCATAAGTTCCCTGCGGTGTGCACCATTGCGCGCACATTGTTCAACTCCAAAAACGTAGTGGTGGTTGGAGGGGCGCAGGTTGCCCCTTTTCGAGGTTTGGGCTTTACCGACTGATCGCCTTGAAAATTCTGGGCAATTGTACCCCAAGAAATTAGGGTTATACAAAAGATAAAAATCCCGAATCCTTTCATGCTGTTCCCGTTAGCGACCATGAAGGTACTATTTTTCTGCCAGTAAGGTGCGAATATCTTGAATTAAACGGTCGACTTCTTTTGCTTGGGTTCCATCGTAGTACCCACGGATTTGACGGCGCGCATCCACCAAAACGAAGTTGTTTGTGTGGATAAAGTCACTATTGGCATCCCCTAAATTTTTAGCCTCGGCGGGTTTAAGGATAAAAAATGATTTTCGCGCCAAGTCGTAAAGGGCCTCCTTTTTTCCTGTTAAAAAGTACCATTGCTTTGGAATTGCCTGATGTGCTTGCGCATAGGTTTTTAATTGGTCTGGGGTATCGGTTTCGGGGTCCACCGTAAAGCTCAAAATTTTAAAGCGCCCTTCCCCCTTAAATGCCTTTTGTACCCGTTGCATTTGTTCGTTCATTTTAGGACAAATGCTACCACAGGTAGTGAAAAAATACTCGGCTACAAACACCTTACCTTCAATGGTTTTTTCTGTAACTTTTTGTTGGTCTTGGTCGGTAAGGGAAAAGGTGTCAATGGTATGTCCATGCGATTTTTCTCTTAGGCTTGAGTCAACAAGTCCTTCTCCAATATCGGTTGGGTTATATACAGGTAAAACCCGAGCTGCTTTAGGTTTGTTAAGGACTAAAAAGTAGGCTGCACCCACGGCTACCGAAAAAATCAATCCAAATCCCAGAACGCGTTTAATCATTGTGGCACAAAAATATGGTGTTTATGGAAATGTTTCTCAATGGTTTTTTTTCGATCCTCCAAGACGCCCTCTAATTCAACGTAGGAAATCCCCCGCTTTTTTAAATCTTCTTTATACCGCACATACAACCGCTCTCGATCATGGGGGTTCTCCCTTAACGGATCATAAATCCAAGGGATATCCGGAGCACATAAAAATAGAATGGTATAAGATTCTTGGAGGGAAAGCTCATGAATGGTTGAAGAAATTTGACCAAATTTTTCCTCCTCCCACAACCGAACAACCGTTAATTCTGTATCGCAGATGCAAGGGGATTGAGCCTGGTTTTCATGGAACTGCAATGCTCCTATTCGCCAAAGATCCTTCCGTTGGTATTCGGTTTTGCCCGTTAAATAGCTCCGTGCTTGTTCGGGGATCCAGGGAAGACGGAATGTTTTTGCGCTCCAAAGCGAAAGGGTTGTTTTTCCACTGCATTCGGGTCCCGTAAAGGCAACCCTAAACGATCCTTTATTGAGTGTTACGCCATTGGAATTGCCCATAAATCGATAGCAAAAAATAAAGGGTTGAAAGGCCAGATAAAAAAAATAATTCGCCTTCAAAGGCAATCCAAGCCGTTGTACCGTTCACAACCATCCAAAGGTACCAATTTTCCCGAAACATACGGATGGTCAAAACGGTAGCTACCAAGGAACAGACCAAACACAGCCAATCGACCCACGGTAACGTATTGTTTCCAACCCCCAAAAAGAGGATTAGCGCCGAAATCATTAGCATGATCACCAAGAAGCCTTTTTGGCGACTCGTCATGGTTCGTGGGAGGGTGTTTTTGTTCCAAGAATACCAACCCCAAAAGCCAAGAAGTACGTTCAACCATTGGACGGCAGCTTGCATCCACATGGATTCAAGGTGGCATAAACACGCAAAAAAGCAACAGGAAATAATGCCTAAGGGCCAGGCCAAAGGGGTTCGTTTTGCGATGCCGAACATATAGCCCAAGCCAAACAATGCCCCTGTAAAGTCTAGCACAAAGCGCAAAGAAACCATGCGCCAAAGGTACATGCATTGTGGGAATTAAAGGTACGATGTTAAAAACTCTGCCTTCATTACATTTCCTGCGTTGGTTAATACTCGATTTTTGTGTAAAATTTTAAATATGAGATACCAATTTCTATTGGCTTTATCCCTTGCGTTATTAGCATCTTGCGTTTCAGCCAAGAAATTTAAAGCGTTGGAGGCTAAGGAAAAAGCGTGTTCTGATGCCTTAGCTAAAGCCCAATTATCTAGCAGTGATTTTGAAAGCAAATGGAAGGATACGAAAGGGAAATGGGAAGCAAACACAAAAGAGGTAGTTCAATTGAAAAAAGACACGGCGGTCCTTGGCGATGACAAGCGGGCAATGAACCAAGCTTATGCTCAGTTGAAAAATGATTACGACCAGTTAGAAGCTTCCTACAACAAATACAAGAATCTTGGTTCGAAGGAAATGAGTAGTTTACAAAATCAACTCGAACAAAAATCCAATGAATTACAGAAAAAATCGGAGGAATTAGTCGCATTGGAGGGGGAGCTGAAGGCAAAACAAGCCTTGTTGGAAGAGCGAGAGCAAAAGGTGAATGAATTGCAGGAACTGTTAGATCGCCAAGAAAACGCCCTTAAAAGTTTGAAGAAAAGAGTTACGGATGCATTGATAGGTTTTGAAAACAAAGGCCTTAAAATCGAGCAAAAGAATGGTAAAATTTACGTCAGCATGGACGCCAAACTTCTTTTTAAATCGGGAAGTATTGTGGTTGAAAGCGAGGGGAAAAGTGCGTTATTGCAAATTGGGAAAGCCTTGGAAAATGAAAAAGAATTAGAAATTGTTGTGGAAGGGCATACCGATACGGATAAATTAAGCAGCCCAACCTTTCCTCGAAACAATTGGGAATTATCGGTTTTACGAGCCACGTCCGTTGTTCAAATACTCCTCGCAAATTCCGCGATGAATCCCGAGCGTATCGTCGCGGCAGGCCGAAGCGAATACCAACCCGTAGACCCTTCAGATAAAGCGAAAAATCGCCGTATTGAAATTATAATTTCACCAAATTTAAACGCCTTATTCGATCTAATTTCCAATTAGGCATTTTGAGGCATTAGATCGAGCAATCTGGTTTATTTAGCGAATTTGCAAACCTGCCGTGAATCTGCTACTTTTGCCGACTGATTTAACTTAATATTGAATTTTACACTATGGAAAACAACTTAATTTACATCCCAATAGGATTAGCCATTATTGGATTAATCTTTATGCTATACAAAATGGCTTGGGTCAAGAAACAGCCGGCCGGAGATGAAAAAATGCAAGGCATTGCAAGAAGTATT
Source organism: uncultured Flavobacteriales bacterium (assembly GCA_903823565.1). Classification (GTDB taxonomy): domain Bacteria; phylum Bacteroidota; class Bacteroidia; order Flavobacteriales_D; family Crocinitomicaceae; genus UBA952. The sequence goes on along the minus strand of CAIJTF010000027.1, from coordinate 17,143 downwards.
AAAGAGGGAGCAATGGCTTTTCTCAGTGCAGAATACCGTTTGTTAGCCATTTTTGTGGTTATCGCATCAGGAGCCTTATTCGTAGTAGATTACTTTGTAGAAACCACTGAGTGGTTGATCGTTCCTGCCTTTGTTGTGGGGGCCGTTTTTTCGGCCATTGCTGGGAACATTGGAATGCGCGTAGCAACCGATGCGAATGTACGAACGACGGAAGCGGCTAAAACGTCCCTTCCAAAAGCGCTAAACGTTTCCTTCGGTGGCGGTACCGTTATGGGGCTCGGTGTGGCGGGCTTAGCCGTACTTGGTCTATCCCTCTTTTTTATGCTTTTTGTTCAAATGTACTTAACAAAAGACGGTAATTTCTACAACGACATGACCAAAGTATTGGAATGCCTCGCAGGGTTTTCATTGGGAGCAGAGTCGATTGCTTTGTTTGCCCGAGTTGGTGGAGGAATCTATACAAAAGCCGCCGATGTCGGAGCAGACCTAGTTGGAAAAGTAGAAGCCGGTATTCCGGAGGATGATCCTAGAAATCCTGCGACCATAGCTGATAACGTAGGAGATAATGTGGGTGATGTTGCTGGAATGGGGGCGGATCTTTTCGGTTCTTATGTAGCCACCGTTCTTGCTTCCATGGTTTTGGGTAATTACATAATCAAGGACATGGCGGAAGCAGGACAAATCTTGAAAGAATTTGGCGGAATGGGACCAATTCTCCTTCCGGTAATGATTGCCGGAGTAGGGATCATTGCATCCATCATTGGAACATTTTTGGTAAGAATATCCAACAACGACGCCAAGGAAAATGAGGTTCAAAAAGCCCTTAACATGGGGAATATCGTTTCAATCGTACTCTCCGCAATCGCAGGATGGTTTTTGGTAGATTGGATGCTACCTGAAACCATACAAATGAATTTCTTTGGAGAAGGAACCCTAGCCATCCCAAGCCGTCATGTATTCTATGCAACATTGGTTGGACTAAGCGTTGGGTATTTGATATCCTACTTTACAGAATATTATACAGCACTGGGTAAAAAGCCCGTGTTGGGAATTGTTCAGAACTCTTCAACGGGGGCAGCGACGAACATCATTGCAGGGTTAGCAACAGGGATGATCTCTACCTTTTCTTCCGTTATTTTATTTGCCGCTGCGATTTGGGGGTCTTATGCGCTAGCAGGGTTTTATGGCGTTGCTATTGCAGCATCAGCTATGATGGCCACCACCGCTATGCAGTTAGCGATTGATGCTTTTGGCCCCATTGCTGATAACGCAGGAGGGGTTGCCGAGATGAGTGAATTACCCAAGGAAGTTCGTCAACGAACGGATGTATTGGATTCGGTTGGCAATACCACGGCAGCGGTAGGGAAAGGTTTTGCAATCGCTTCAGCGGCCTTAACAGCCCTCGCCCTGTTCGCCGCGTATGTTACGTTTACTGGGATTGATGGTATCAATATTTTCAAAGCGCCTGTACTTTCAGCACTTTTTATTGGGGGTATGGTTCCTGTTGTTTTTTCTGCCTTGGCCATGAAATCGGTAGGTAGTGCCGCCATGGATATGGTTCAAGAGGTGCGACGTCAATTTAGAGAGATTCCAGGAATTATGGAGGGTACGGGTAAGCCTGAATATGGAAAGTGCGTTGAGATTTCCACTAAAGCCGCCTTACGAGAAATGATGCTACCTGGGGCACTTACCATTGTAACTCCTATCCTTATTGGCCTAGGAACCGGATTCATTTCAGGAAATTGGCCGATGGCTGCGGAGGTTCTTGGTGGCTACATGGCAGGTGTCGCTGTTTCTGGAGTGCTTTGGGCTATTTTCCAAAACAATGCCGGTGGTGCTTGGGATAACGCAAAAAAATCGTTCGAAGCCGGCGTTCTTATCAATGGGGAAATGACGTTTAAAGGATCTGACGCCCACAAAGCGGCTGTTACTGGCGACACGGTTGGTGACCCATTTAAAGATACTTCAGGTCCGTCGATGAACATTCTAATTAAATTAACCTGTCTCGTTGGCTTGGTAATCGCACCTATTTTAGGGGACGGACATGGCTCGAATTCTGCAGGTAAAAATCGAAAACATGCGCACCCAGCAATACACACTTCCGGAAAAAAAGCCTGTTGTAAAGAAGGAGGCAAGGAAGCGATGGGTTGTAAAATGGATAAAGAATGTGTTGCAATGGGGGGAAAGTGCGACATGAAGGAATGCTCAAAAATGAGTAAATCGGAGTGCTTAAAAATGTGTGAAAAAAAAGGATGTTCTAAAGAAGAGACCGCGGCTTGTATGGCCCATTACGATGCCAATGGAAAATGGATCGGTGGTGAGGGTGCTTCGGACAAGCAAACGAAAGACTGCTGTAAGCCCTAAGGCTTAAACATATATGGTTTTGAGGGGCTAAAGGCCCCTTTTTTAGTTTCTAAACAGAATGAATGCCCCTTAATTTCGCCATGGCTTGACCTAGGACTTTCTTGCTGTTTAATTACTTTTGTTCGGTGAAACAGAATAAAGATTTCTTCGAGGCTGTTTACCAAATTGTGCGCTTAATACCTCGAGGTAAGGTTACCACGTATGGGGCCATCGCCGAAGCACTAGGAGCCAAGCAGGCTGCTAGAATGGTGGGATGGGCAATGAATGCCAGCCATAGGCTAAATGATGTCCCTGCTCACCGTGTTGTAAATCGGAGCGGCATGCTCACGGGTAAGATGCATTTTGAAAATGAAATGGATATGCAGCGCAGATTGGAGGCAGAAGGCGTAAGCATCATGGACAACCAAGTACTGGATTTTAGCCATCGCTTTTGGAACCCTAGTAAAGAGATTAGGGTTGATTAAACGTCTTTAAATTGGAAGAAATGCCATCAAAAATATACATGGCTTGGTCCTCTTCAAAAACTTGCATCAAATTAATGAGACCATCCTCTTGAGTCACAATATACTCATAGGAAAGTCCTGAAATTCCTGATAAAGCGGTAAAGTTTAACAAATCGTTAGTTCGTACTATTTTGGTGATGTGATAAATTTGGCTATCGGTGATTTGATTGTTTTCATCGAATACATTGTGAATAAACAAAGAATCAATTAATGATATATTGAACGTTTGAATTTTATCAAAGGAGTTTGTAATTTCTTCGGTTGGAATATCGAATTGATGAGTGATCGTAGAATGAATGGTGATTTGGGAATTCAGGCTAAGCGCGAAGGCGAAAGTAAGCAAACAGACGAGGGTTTTCATAGGCATTTTTTTTAATCCATAGAATCGGGGATAACACGAATGGTTACAATTATTTTCTAATTTTACGCCATGAAATTTGCGACCAAAGCGATCCACGAAGGTGTCGAGCCAGATTCGGCAACGGGGGCAATTATGACCCCAATTTACCAGACCTCTACCTATGTACAAGATGGAGTAGGAAACCACAAAGGATATGAATATTCAAGGACCCTCAATCCCACTAGACACGCCCTAGAAAAAAATATCGCTGCTATTGAAAATGGCAATTATGGTGCATGTTTTGGTTCGGGATTAGCAGCCATTGATTGCGTCATTAAAATGCTAAATCCAGGGGATGAGGTAATTTCTACGAATGATCTTTATGGCGGTTCTTATCGTATTTTTAAAACCATTTTTGAGAAATACGGATTGGTCTTTCATTTCGTGGATATGACAGACCTTTCCAAAATTCAAGAGAAAATTAATGAAAGAACCAGGTTGATTTGGGTGGAAACTCCCACAAACCCAATGATGAATATTATTGATATTGAAGCAGTGGCTGTTTTAGCAAAACAATGCGGAGCCATACTTTGTGTTGATAACACCTTTGCTACCCCTTATCTGCAAACACCCCTTGACCTCGGTGCAGATATCGTCATGCATTCTGTCACCAAATACCTAGGAGGACATTCGGATGTGGTAATGGGAGCCTTGGTAACCAAAGAGGAATCCTTGGCAATGGAAATCTATCGAATTCAAAACAGCTCCGGTGCTGTTGCGGGACCAATGGATTCCTTTTTAGTATTGAGGGGAATAAAAACCTTGCATTTACGAATGGATCGGCATTGCGAGAATGGTGAAAAAGTTGCTCACTTTCTTAAGGATCATCCCCGAATAGACAAGGTGTATTGGCCGGGATTTCCTTCCCATCCAAACCATGAGGTCGCATCCAAACAAATGAGAGGATTTGGCGGAATGATTTCTTTTACGTTGAAAGGCAATCGGCTTGAAGATGCCTTACGAATTGTGAAGAATGTACGTGTTTTTTCCCTAGCTGAATCGTTAGGCGGTGTAGAGTCTTTAATTGGCCACCCTGCAACCATGACCCATGCCTCCATACCGAAAGAGGAACGTGAAAAAAGTGGGGTTGTAGATAGTTTGATTCGCCTAAGCGTGGGTGTTGAAGATGTCTCAGATCTGATTGAGGACTTGCGCTACGCTCTCGACTAGAGGTTTTCCAATAAACTAAAAAACTGTTCTTTCTTCGCCGAAGACAAAGGTACTGCCGCACCATCTTTTAGAATAACTGACCCCCCTTCGTGTTTGTCATACCTTTCAATGTAATCGAGGTTGATGAGGTGCGATTGTTGTACCCGAAAAAAGCCATGGTTGGACAATAAGGTCTCAAAGTCTTTTAATGTCCTAGAAACCAGAATTTTCTTTCCATTGGTTAGGTAGAAAAAAGTGTAATTTTTATCGGCTTCGCAACGTAGAATGTCACTAAGATCCACAACGTGTACGCTTTCCTGTGTTTTCAATACCAATTTACGTTTTTGGCTAGGCTGTAAATTGTGCGCCAATGCCTCAAATTGGGAATCCTCTTTTTTAAAGTCAATGGTTTCTATCGCATTAGAAAGAGCTGTTTTTAGCTCCTCTTCATCAATGGGTTTTAAAATATAGTCTAAGGCACTAAATTTTATGGCCATGATGGCATATTCTTGAAAGGCCGTGATGAAAATTAATTCAAATTTTTTATCCTTTAATCGATTTAATAAATCGAAGCCCGTACCATCGGGCATTTGAATGTCTAAAAACACGATGTCTGGTTTTATTCGCTGGATGGCTTCAAGACCAGTTTCAACGTTTTCACCATCGGTGAATACGTCTACGGGTAATGAGAACGAATCGATCATTCGTTTTACGAAATCCCTAATTCTTTTTTCGTCGTCAATTATTAGTACTTTTTTCATCATTCTCAAATTTAGTGTTTTCATAAATCATTGGCAAACATATTATTACACGAGTTCCCGTTTTTTCTTTTTCGTTCAAATCCTCCACCGATAGGCTACCTTTGCCTTTGTACTTTTTATTTAAAATTTCAATCCGCTCTCGGGTGATGTCCATTGCCATGCTTTTGTGCGTTTTATTCTTTTTGATTTTTGCAGCCTTCGTTCGTCCAACTCCGTTATCGGTAATTTGAATTTCAAGCATCCCCTTGTTTTCTTTCATTTCAATAGCAATCATCCCGTTTTCAATTGTGTGTAATTGCCCATGTTCTAACGAATTTTCGATGAAAGGCTGGGTAATCATAGGAGGGATAAGCGCTCGCATAAAAAACAATTGCTCATCGATGTCCAGCGTAAAATTAAAGCGATCCTCAAAGCGAAGTTTTTGCGTAGTAAGATACTTCGATAAAATTTCTTTTTCGATGTCAACAGTTATAAATTCTTTTGGTGAATTTTCTAAAATCAGTCGAATTAGCCTGGAGAAATTCACTAAAAATTTTGATGTTTTTTCGGGAGTACTTTCGTATATATAACTTTGAATTACGGCTAAGGCATTGAAAATAAAATGGGGGTTCATCTGCGATCGAAGAAGGGTTTGAGCCATTTCCGTTTCTTTCTGTTCTTGGGCAATATTTCGTTGTCTTACAATAAAAAACACGATGATGGCCGATAGTATGAAAATGACTAGTACAATAATAATTCCCATCAGCTGGCGATCGCTTTGAAGTTGAAGGATCTCTTTTTCTTTTAACTCTTTTTGAAGCTTTTCTTCCTGTTTTTCAATTAATCGTTCTCGTTCTTCTCGGGAATTCGTTTGAGTTAAGTCTTCTATTTTTTTACTGAAAATGGAGGTTGAGTTGGCCCTAGAATAATCGTTATATCGCTTTAAGTATTGATACGCCTCGTTGTTTTGACCTTTCAATTCATAAATCCTAGATAAAGTATAGTAACTCTCATAAATACGGTGTTTTTCACCCACCTTATCCCTTAAAGAAATAGACTTTAGTAGCATCATTTCTGCATTGAATAAATCACTTTTTTGAAAGTAAACTTCCCCAATCTTGTGAATTACCTCCGCAATATCATCCATGGAATGTAAGGACTCATAGGCAGCCATCGCCTTCTGGTAAGCATCAATAGCAGTTAGGTAATCTGCCTTTGCCCTGTAGGCATCTCCTAGGATAATTAAGCCTTTTGCTAGCTGTTGCAACCTTCCTTGTTGCTTTAGTTTTTCTAAAACCACTGGAAAATATGCCAAAGCCTCAGAAATCTGACGTTTTTTTATTGCGATTTGTGCCTTGAGTAAGTCGTTTTCTAATAAAATTCCGGCAAAGCTCATTTGAGTCGCTTTTGCGTCGCTCTTTCTAAGGTAATTTTCTGCTTCTCGAAGGTTTCCCACATTTAAGGAAAGTTCGGCGATATAATGGTTGAATAAACTGGAATAGTATGTATTGTTGATTTTTTCTGAAATGCCTAATGCAAGAAGGGTTTGAGAGACCGCTTCTTCCGTAAGGCTAAATCGCTGCTTAATCTTTGCGGAACTGAAAAAGCACTGCGCCGTTTCAATATCCATAGCCGTACGCTTAGCGTATTGAATGGCCTTGTCCGAAAAATAAAAGGCAGAGTCCTGAATTTGATTGGAAGCATATACCTCAGCCATTGCTCTAAGCCCTTGAGCCTGCCACAAAGGATTATTGTACTTTTTACCGTGTGCAAGGGCCTTGGAACCGCTACTTTTTGCTTGAGGAACTTGACCGTTCAATCGATAATATTCCGTACGAAGGATGTTGCTTAGGTGAATAATAAAGGCATCGGAGGTATTAAGTACTTCCCCCTCAAACCGTTTTCCCACACTCAAAAACCGGTCATAATTTTGATTTAATAAATACCCGAATAAGGTGTACACCCTAAATTCACTGCCTGCGGAATTTGGTGGAATTTTATTTACTAGCTGGGCGACTTGCACTGGATTTCCCGTATTGGAATGCTCGAGTAGGTTTCGAAGGTCCTTATAGGGTTGACTTTGACTGTAAGAAAACCCCGGGGTGCATAGGCTTATCCACAAGCACAAACTACCGATCAATGGAATCCTTAACCTCATCTTATCAACAAAGATAGGTGAATGATAAGGTTTCTCCAATTTGATTAATACCTTTGAAGAAGAAATGAAAAAGTTGATTCGTACATGGTTAAAAGAGGATGTTGGTTCGGGAGATCATAGCTCAATAGCAGTAATACCTGTGTCTAAGAAAGCATCTGCTGAGTTTCTGATGAAGGAAGATGGGGTAATTGCCGGGTTATCTTGGGCCAAAGAAATAATGCTACTTTGCGATCAAAACGCCACAGTCACCTTTTTTTATAATGATGGTGATTTCGTCCCAAAATACACAGCCATTGGTCGTATAGACGCTAGCGCACGAGCGATCTTAAAAGCCGAGCGGTTGATGTTGAATTGCATACAAAGAATGTCAGGCATAGCCACCCAAACCAAAAAACTTGTTGATTTAATTGCGCATACTCCTGCACAACTTTTAGATACCAGAAAAACAACACCAGGAATTCGTGTCTTGGAGAAAGAAGCGGTTCGGCTCGGCGGCGGGAGGAACCATCGGTTTGGCTTGTACGATATGATTATGCTCAAAGACAATCATATTGATTATGCTGGAGGGCTTAAAGAAGCGGTAAATAAAGCAAGTGCTTATAGAAAAAGAAAGGGGTTGAAGGTGGAAATCGAAGTTGAAGTGCGCAACCTGGATGAATTAAACGAGGCCATTGCATTGAAGGATGTGAATCGAATCATGTTGGATAATTTTACCCCGAAAGAAATTAAGGCATGTATTAAACGGATCCCATCCCATTTTGAAGTAGAAGCTTCGGGAGGTATTACAGAATCCAATATTGTGGAATATGCAGAATCAGGTGTGCATTTTATTTCCTTGGGAAGCTTAACCCATCACATTAAGAGCCTTGACATTAGCCTCAAGGCCTCCATTCGCTAAGGGTAATCAAGCACCTTGATTTTTATTGTATTGGATTAGCTCTTCAATAAAGTCGGCATGGGTTTCTAGTTTGTTGCCAATTACGACCAAATTACTGCCCGCTTCATGGTATGCTTTAATTTCTTGTGGATGGGTTATTCCTCCTCCAACAATGATTGGCATGCCCAAAAACGTGAGTTTTTGAATAATCTTCGGATGAATCGATCGATGGGCCCCGCTCCCCGCATCCAAATAAAGCAACTTCATGCCCATCAAATAGGCCGCCGTGGCGGTATCAATAATACGCTGTGTGTCATTTTGTGGAATAGGATCGGTACCGGAAACCAATTGCACTGCCGTTGGTTTGTCCCCATCAATTAGCATATAGCCCGTCGATAAGGCTTCCACCTTGGAATTGAAAATTTTGGTGGACGATAAAACATGTTGTGTTATCAGATACTCTGGATTACGGCCAGAGATTAGGGATAGAAAGAGAAGACCGTCTGCTGAAGGATGAAAATGCTCGTGAGACCCTGGAAAAATAAGAACCGGCACCTCAGATTGGGCTTTTATTTTTGGAAACCATCGGATAAAATCTGTTTTTTTAACGGTACTTCCACCTACGAAAACAAAGTCCGGCTGAAGCTTGTTTATACGCTCCATTTTAGCGTTTAATTGTTTTTCCGAAACCAATTTATCAGGATCAATGAGCACACAAATTCCCTTCTTGGTTTGCACAATTTGTTGGTAAATTTTTGATTCAAGCATACGTGGCAATGGCTATTAAATGCGTTTCGTCAGGAAAAATAGCGCAATGAATTTTTTTAATTTCCGCGCCCAAATTTACCGCAAATATAAGGCCTTGTTCCGTTCGGGTTTCACACCACATATCCCTCTTCCAATCCAAGCCTGGTTGGTTAACTAGTTTGTAAATAGCTTCCTTACAGGACCAAAGGCATGTTAGGGTTTTGAGGGGTGAACCCATACTCGCCACTAACACTTCGTTTTCATTACAAAAGCGAGAGCCTACCTTCAGCAATCGAGTGTCAAAGGATTCAATGTCACACCCAAAAGGAATCAAGGCGTAACACCAAAGGGCCCTTTCATTCGAATGACTAATTCCAATGTGCCATTTAGAATTTTTAAAAAAAGGTTTTCCTGAGTTTTCATAGGCGATCTCCAGTCCTCTGAAACGATGGTTCTTGAGGTATCGAATGGATAAAAATTCCGTTTTTCGCTTCAAGGACGTACGCATTGTTAAATGCGAATTTTCCAATTCACTCAACGTTGGTTGCGTTAAATCAGAAAGTGTTTCATAGGATGGAAGGGGCATCCAATGGCAATTAACCCCGATGGCATCAAAGGAATAAACGGACAAGGAATTGGACTGGATGGATGGTTCCAAAGTGGTATTTTTGCAAAACTCGGCATTTTTTTAGTCATTTGGTAAACCCAAGGATTATTTCTATATTTAGCACCTTTTAAAGGCTATAGTCTTACGTTGAACATAAACTGAGTTATGAGAGGAAAACTTCTACTGCTACTATTAAGTGTTTTGTTGTCAGGTTCTTACGGTATTGCCCAATCAGGATTGGGTACCATCAAAGGAACCGTTAAGGACGGAAATGGAGGCAAAATAATTGTGGGTGCAAAAGTATATCTATTTTTAGGTACTACCATTAAGGCCAACACGGTTACAGACGAAAAAGGAGAATTTCAAATTAATGGAATTCTACCCGGAACCTATGACGTGAAATTAACCAACCGTGCAGATGGTTATCAAGACGCCATGGAACAAGGGGTTATCGTCACTGCCGACAAATACACCTTTCTCGAAAAACTGACCCTTTCAAAACCTGAAAATGTTAAAAATGTTGGAGTCATTAAAATTACCAGGTATAAAGTTCCTCTGATTGATAAAGATGGGGGGGCCTCAGGAGCGGTCATGACCCGTGCTGATATCGCAAGAATGCCTGTACGATCCGCCGCTCAAGTTGCACAGTCGGTAGGAGGGGTTAATACCAATGAAGGCAGTGGAGAGATTTCTGTTCGAGGGTCTCGTTCCGACGCCACCTATTTCTTTATTGATGGAATCAAGGTTCGGGGTTCTGCCAACTTACCAAAGGCGGCGCTAGAAGAAGTGTCTGTAATAACAGGAGGGGTTCCAGCCAACTACGGTGATGTAACGGGAGGTATTATTTCCGTCACTACGAGAGGTCCATCCGCGTTTTATTTTGGTAGTATTGAAGCAGTGACTTCCGGTGTGTATTTCAAAGGAGCTGATCCAGATGGGTATGACGGAAAAGTTATCGGCTTAGATAAGTACGGTTACAACCTCGTAGAAGGAATGTTGTCTGGTCCGCTTTGGATGCAGAAAGACTCACTTGGTAAAAAAACAAAACCGCGCTTAGGCTTTCTTGTCTCTGGTAATATTACCGATGAATTGGATAACCGTCCGCTAGCAGGGGGAGGTTACAGGATTAAAAAAGATGTAAGAAACTCTCTTTTGGAAAACCCTTTACGTCCGACCTCTACAGGTTTTGGTACGTTTCACAACGCCTTGTTTTTGAGAAAAAGTGATTTTGAAAAAGTTCCTTGGAGAATGAATGCCAGAAACACGACTATTTCAGGTCAAGGAAAAATTGATGTTAATACTGGGCCCTCTGTAAACCTACAGTTTGGAGGTTCTTTAAACTACTTCCAAGGCTCGGGTTATTCCTACGGGGGCTCGTTGTTGAACTTTACCAACTTTGGAGAATCCAAAGGACTAGATTACCGCGTTTACGGAAAGATATCACAACGATTTTCTAACGAAACACCGGGAAGTAAAATTAAATCTGCGAATTATACCTTGATGGTCGATTACTCTAAAACCATGAGGGATTCCTATGACCCAAAACACATGTACAACATCTTCAACTACGGTCACGTAGGTAGATTTGTAACGTCACGCACACCGTCTTATCAATTTAATGATAATCTTCAACGTTGGGAACACAACGGGTTTAGAGATTTAGAAGTGGCCTTTACGCCCTCTGAAACCAATGCTGCCTTGGCAGCTATAACAACCCAATACTATAATATTTACGAAGGGGAACCTTTTGGACATTACGAGAATTTGTTCCAGATTCAACAAGGTAATGCCTTGAGAAACGGAGATGCGCCCCAAAGCGTTTATGGTATTTGGTCAAATATTGGAACCCCATACAATGGATTTGGCCGTTTCGAAAACGATCAGTTTCGTGTAACGGGAGCCGGGTCCTTGGTCGTTGGAAACCACAATGTTTCCCTTGGTTTTGAATATGAACAACGGGTGGATCGTGGATGGTCAAGTGGAGATCAAGGTCCGATTGCGATTTGGTCCATTGCTCGCCAGTTGATGAATTTTCACATTCGTGAATTGGATTATTCTTCAGGTATCGTTTCTGATTCGGGTTCCTTTAAAGCGATTACTTATGACCGCTTAAACTCCGGGTATGCCCACCAATCAGGAACAGGAAATTTCGGGGGTCAATTAAACAACGACAACCAGTCATTTTTCGATTATAATGTACGTAAAGACCTTCTTTTGGATGTAGCAGGAAACGATTTTGTTGACATTGATCAATACGATCCAAGCCTTTTCCGATTCGATATGTTTTCGCCGGATGAATTAATGAACGGAGGTAATTCCTTTGTTTCGTACTATGGTTTTGACCATACCGGTAAAAAGGTAAAAGGTACCACAGACATCAACAAGTATTTTAATGAATTTGATGAAAATGGAAACTATCGCCGTTTTATTGGTGCATTTCAGCCAACTTATATGGCAGGATATATCATGGACAAGTTTGCATTCAAGGACATTGTCTTTAATGTTGGACTTCGCGTAGACGTATTCGATGCAAATCAGCCTGTATTAAAGGATCCTTACTTATTCTACAATGCGAGAACCGTAAAAGAAGCTAAGGCACTCAAAGAAAATGATCCAGGGCAATACAGTTGGGTGGATATCCCGGAAAGCATGGGCGATGATTATGTAGTATATGTAAACGATGTCTCTAATCCAACGGCTATCAACGGATTTAGAAACGGAGCTGAGTGGTTCAATGCCGTTGGTACGACCATTGAGGATCCAAAAACCATTCAAGGTGCCGGCGGAATCGCTCCATGGGTTTTAAATCCAGGTCAAACCTCGCCCGATGCTTCCGCATTCGAAGATTACAAAGCGCAAATTAACGTAATGCCACGGGTTGCTTTTTCCTTCCCTATTTCAGAAAAAGCCTCCTTCTTTGCACATTACGACATCCTGACGAAGAGACCTACCTCAGGGTTCCGTTTTGACCCGTATGAATACCAATACATTCAATCTCGAAGTGCAGTTATTAGCAATGCGAACTTGAAGCCAGAAACAACGGTAGATTACGAACTTGGTTTCCAACAGGTACTTTCTCCAACCTCCTCGTTGAAGATTTCCGCCTTCTACCGAGAGCAACGGAATAATGTTCAGCTGATCAATGTGTTTATGGCTTATCCAGCGTCCTATAAAACGTTTGGCAACCGAGATTTTGGTACAGTTAAAGGTATGACCATTGCCTACGACCTTCGTCAGACAGGAAACATTCGTATGACCGCAAATTATACCTTACAGTTTGCCGATGGTACAGGTTCGGATGCAACCTCCATGGCGGCCTTTATTAATGCAGGTATTCCTAACCTTCGTAATATCTTCCCATACAGCTATGACCAACGCCATGCTTTTGCCGTTACATTTGATTATCGTTATGGTGAAGGAAAGGATTATAACGGTCCGAAAATTGGAAGCTTTAACGTGTTCGAGAATACAGGATTAAACATATTCACGAACATTAACTCTGGCTATCCATATTCCGCGCAAACGTTTATTACGGATGAAGGAATCGGTAATTTAAATGCCGGTATTAGTGGAACGGTTAACGGTTCGAGATTACCATGGACATATCGATTGGATATGCAGTTGGATCGCAATTTTACCATCGAACATGGAAAGGATAAAAATGCGTCAGGAACGAATAAACCGAAAACGTCTAACTTCAACGTGTACATCCGTGCAACAAACCTATTCAATCAATTTAATGTGTTGTCGATTTACCGAGCTACAGGGAACTGGGATGACGACGGTTATTTGGCAGCAGCAGCAAGTCAAACATCGATTCAAAATCAGACGGACGAACAAGCTTTCCGGGATTACTACTCCATGAAGGTTCAAAATCCGTTCAATATCAGTGTGCCTAGAACCATACGTTTAGGCGTTAAATACGATTTTTAAAAAAACAATAACTAAAGGATAGAGGTTATGAAAAAGCAATTATTTGCGACTATTATTGGAATTGCCATTATAGGGACGAACGCTTACGGGTATTATGGTCCGAACGACAAGGCGCAAAAGCCTTCTGGAAGTAAACCAAAGGCGAATTGTAGTCCTGCAACTGCCAAGTATATCATGGAGTTTAATGATGTTAGAGCCTTGATTGAACAAGGAGGTTCAATGTTCCAAAACCGTCAAAACGGTGTTGCTGCATATGAAGTTCCTAAGGGGAGCAATCGATTCGCAATTTTTGCAGGAGCGCTCTGGATGGGAGGTACGGATGTGAATGGGCAGTTGAAACTAGCTGCACTTCGCTATCGACAAGGAAACGATTTTTGGCCAGGTCCATTGTCCGTAACGCCAGGAACTGGAAATTACAACCCATTGTTTCCTGTTGGAGATGGTGCCATTCGTGATTTTGGTGAGGCAAACATCGATCCTGACCAATGTATTGCATACGATCAATTTTACACTATTCGCAAAGCAGAAGTTATTCGTTTTAATATTTGGTGGGAATGTCAAGCAGGCATTTCAACCGAATGCGATGATGTTCAAGCTCCGTCTAACGAAGAGTTAAACCGCATTTATAACTGGCCAGCTCACGGAGATGTTTCTAGAGGACAAGATTACTTCCTTGCGCCTTTTTATGATCGTGATCAAGACGGAAATTACAATCCCGATAATGGAGACCACCCTTGGTACGACGATATCCTAGGTAGAGACGACATCCAGTGTGGTTTCGACCGACGAATTTCATTGTTTGGTGATGAAACCCATTGGTGGGTATTTAATGACAAAGGAAACATACACACGGAAACCAATGGTGACCCAATAGGAATGGAAATCAGGGCTCAAGCCTTTGCCTTTGCGACGAACGATGAGGTGAATAGAATGACTTTTTATAACTACGAATTGATCAACCGAGGTACACAAACCCTTTACAACACCTATTTTGCTCAGTATTTAGATGCGGATGTCGGAAATTATGCAGACGATTATGCAGGATGCGACGTCTCTCGTGGATTAGGATACATGTATAACGGCGACCTCAACGACGAAAGCGATGGAGGTAAGTTAGGCTATGGAGATAACCCCCCAGCCATTGGTTGTGACTTCTTTGAGGGGCCTTATCAAGATGCCGATGGTATTGACAACCCGGGGCCTTATTTTGATAACGCAAGCCAAACGCTTGTTGTACCTACGGTTGTGGATGCGATCGCTAACAACGGTATTGTATACAAAGGTATTGGAATTGGGTATTCAGATGGAATTGTGGATAACGAGCGTTTTGGAATGCGTCGATTTACCTATTACACTTCCACCTCTGCCTATCCGTATAATGATCCAGGTCCTGCAGCAGAGTTCTACAACTTTATGGAAGGTCAGTGGGCAAATGGTTCAGAAATGTATTACGGTGGGTTAGGAAGTACTCCTGGAACGCTATCTGACTATATGTTCCCAGGAACGTCAGATCCATTGCATTGGTCAACTGCGGGTCAGGATATGTCTGCCCAATACCCCAATGGTTGGGACGAAAGCACAAACAATAACCCTCCGGGTGACCGACGTTTTGTTCAATCCGCTGGACCCTTCACCTTGAAGCCGGGTGCGGTAAACAACATAACCGTTGGAATCGTCTATGGTCGAAGTACAGAAGGATCATTAATGGCCTCTGTCGAAGCGATGAAACGTGCTGATACCAAAGCACAGGCTTTATTTGACGCATGTTTTAAAATTCTTTCTCCTCCGGATGCTCCGAAATTGACCATCCAAGAGTTAGATCGTGAGTTAATCCTAATGATCGAAAACCCCATTTCTTCAAACAATTATCAAGAAGGGTATGAAGAAATTGATGAAATTAATATTCCAGACCCAACCGTGGATCGCAAGTATCGGTTTGAAGGTTATCAAATCTTCCAGTTGAAAAACCAAGACGTTTCCGTGGCAGATATTGCTGATCCTACGAAAGCTCGTTTGGTGGCTCAATGCGATATTAAAAACAATATCTCTAGGTTGATTAATTTCGAGTTTGATGAGGCCTTAGGTTTCGCGGTTCCTTCGGAAAAAGTCGATGGTGAGAATAAGGGAATAAGGCATTCTTTCCAAATACAGGAAGACGCTTTTGCCCAAGGGGCACGTAGGTTAGTTAACCACAAGACCTATTATTATGTGGCTGTCGCCTACGCTCACAATGAATTTAAAAAGTATGATCCTAATGACCCACTTTTCTTAGACGGTCAGAAAATACCGTATATTTCATCGCGGCTTAATTTCGATGGTACTGCCATTAGCTCTACGCCAGCTGTCCCACACAACCCAATGCCGGAGGCGGACGGAACAAACCAGTTAGCAGATTATGGATCTACACCGCGGATTACGCGATTGGATGGTTATGGAAATGGAAACCGCTCTTTGGAATTCACCGAGAGTACCTTGTCAACCGTTCTGAGCGATGGTTACACGGATACACCGGAATACGAGTATGGTCAGGGTCCTGTAAACATTAAGGTGGTGGATCCATTGAACCTCAAAGGGGGGTATTTCGAGTGCCGATTCAAGGATTATGTGGCTACCTCACCGGGCAATGCAGCGGATACGGCGGGTTGGGTTATATACCGATATGACAAAAAAGGGGGTACGGTATTGGATTCTGTGAGTTCAGAAGAATCAATTGATGGGGACAACGAACAAATCATCCCAGAGTGGGGTGTTTCTGTTCAGATTCACCAAGAGAAGTACTATTTCCCTTCAGGATCGGGTAACATTACGGCAAGAACTACGGATATGATTGAGTCTTCGATTGCGTTCAAAGATTCCTCAAAGCGTTGGTTGGCGGGTGTGCCTGACAACGATGCCTACTTTCCTACGAATTGGATTCGTTCTGGAGATTACACGCCTGATTGCGATCCGGGATCGAGTGGTTTTGAAGGATTACCCAATGGTCCAGTCTACTTAAACCCTTGTAATTATCCAGACGACGCTGGCGTAGACCCTGGGCAGAAGTATGAGTCGATTCTAGATGGAACGGTGGCACCGCATCGTTTAACGGGTTACCAAGCGGATTATATGCCCTTGGCTTATTTCGGAACCTTTAACGGGTCGTCCCGTCAGAATGCTTCGATTTCGTTTTTGCCGAGCGTGAACATTGTGATTACGAGCGATAAGAGCAAGTGGACGCGTTGTCCAGTAGTTGAGTTGGGTAGAACGGCGGCGTTGAACGTAGGTGGAGCGGCACCAGGAGGCTTACGAAAGAGTCCGAGCGTGGATAAGAATGGTAATTCGGATGGTACGGGTACGGGTATGGGATGGTTCCCAGGGTATGCCGTAGACTTGGAATCGGGGGCTCGTTTGTACTTGGCGTTTGGCGAGAATTCTTTCCTTGGGGGAGAAAACGGCGCCGACATGGTATGGAACCCTACAGACAAGTTCATCAGCAATGTGGGAACGCCATTGATGGGGGGAATGCATCCTATTTATGTGTTTAGTTACAACCAAAAGACGATTAATGCTTACAACTCCAGTTTTGACTTCCCGGCTTACATTCCATCCCAAGCGGAGAGCAATGGGGGCAATGTAGCGTACCAGAAGTACGTAGAAGTGGAGACCAACAGCGCTCAAGCCAAGCG
>CAIJTF010000026.1 GCA_903823565.1 uncultured Flavobacteriales bacterium | reverse complement strand
TCAGACAAACAATTTTACAAGCTCTGTTAACGCTAATCTTCTCCTCATAGATGATCTCCTCAGCTAATTCCTTGCGTTCACAGAGCTTTAAAGCTTTTTTTCGATGATATCTTTTAGGATTCTATGATCTAAGCTCAAGTCGGCAAACATACGTTTCAATCGTGCATTTTCATCTTGCAATGCCTTTAGTTCTTTCAATTGTTGAGCATCCATACCACCGTATTTTTGCTTCCAAGAATAAAAGGTGGGCGCCGAGATACCATATTCACGACATAAATCCTTGGTTTGTTTGCCAGCATCGTATTCCTTAAGAATTTTCACGATTTGGACTTCTGAGAATTTTGATTTTTTCATAACTAAAACAATTTAAATTTAATGATTTTAAATTGTCTGAAAAACTGGGAAGTTTACCCATGTAAATCATTTTAATACCTTTATTCGGTGAATCCCGAAGACCACTACCTCGAAATTAATCGAACGGCATGGAATAATAAAACCGAAATCCATATCGCTTCCGATTTCTACGACCACGCCAATTTTTTAAAAGGAAAATCTTCACTAAAACCCATCGAGCTACATTTATTAGGAGATATAAAAGGGAAATCGATCCTACACTTACAATGTCATTTTGGTCAGGATAGCATCTCTTTACATCGGTTAGGGGCCACTGTGACCGGGGTGGATTTTTCCGATAAAGCCATTGACGAAGCAAAAAAAATAGCCATCGAAACAAACGCAGACGTTCGATTCATTTGCTGCGATCTATACGACTTACCTCAACACCTTAACGAGTCCTTTGATCTTGTATTTACCAGTTATGGAACCATTGGGTGGTTACCTGATATGGATCGTTGGGCTGGCCTTATTGCTCAATTTCTAAAACCGAATGGAAAACTTGTATTCGTTGAATTTCACCCCGTTGTTTGGATGTTCGACGACGATTTTACTACGGTTCAATACCCCTATGCTTCGTCTGAACCGATTCATGAAACCTACACCGGGACGTATGCTGACCAAAGCGCTCCGCTGACTCAAGAATACGTGATGTGGAATCACGGCATCAGTGAAGTTCTTAGCCCCCTCCTATCGCATGGAATGGAAATCAATTCATTTCATGAATACGACTATTCCCCTTATCCCTGTTTTCGAAATTGCGTAGAGTTCGAGCCAGGCAAATTCCGTATCAAACATATAATCCCTTCAATTCCCATGGTATACGCTGTAACGGCAACCAAAAATCCGGGAAGCGTCCAATAGGCATTCCTACCCTCAACCGTAAGTGAACATGACCTTAAAGGACTATATTTCAATTATAACCTCGCATGCTAAACCCACAGAAGCACAAACCGAACGGTTTATTGCCTTTGTAGCAAACGACCATAGCTGGTATAAACATTTGCCCCTAGATCGCTCGGAACCTTTTCACTTTTATTTTGACCCCAACGTTGGATTAAGGCTTGAACGGATCACTTCAGGCATCGAAAATCCACCAATCGAAGGGTTTCATTTTCATTCCAATACAACAAATGTTTACCAGGAGAAATTTGGAATTTGGCAATATTTTACGACGCGATATACCGTAAATTATTCCGCCAATACGGAAAACCACATCCATGACCCGCGTCCTTTTCTTGGACTTCGGGTTGCAGATTCCAATGGTGTAGCCCAAACCTTACCGGAAGGAATACTAACCCAAGGGAAATTTATGATGTCTCGTTTTTTACATCAAAATGCCTTTTCAGGAACGAAGGAACATACCGAACTCATCGCTGACTTGAAAAAACATCTGAATAAAATGGCCGACCTTGTTTTCAATAGGTGATTCGCAAATAACAAGAGTAAACTTAAAATCGATTAAAATCTAAAGGAAATAAAAATCTGTCATTATTATCAGAAAAAACGAACTAAATTTAGGTGCAATAATAAATTTTAAAATGAAAATCATCTGCCTCTTATCTCTACCCTTTATTTTGTTCTTGTTACCCAACTTTACCCTTAGCCAAACACAAATTACCGTACAAGGCGATGTCGTTAATCTTAGAAAATTAGATGATGTAAAAAGCGAAGTAGTAGTTCAGGTTAAACGCTTTGACGAACTAAGTCTGATGGAGAAAGGTAAGGAGGCAACCATCAATGGCATCATCGACAACTGGTATAAAGTAAAAACGAAAGCGGGTAAAATAGGCTATATTTTCGGGCACTTTACCTCCTTGAAAAAGAAAGGTCAAATCACTTCAATAATGACCCTAAATAATGTAATTCTAGGAGATTGTTTTCATCTAATTTTCGACGAAATCGATTTTGGCGATGGACGTAATCAATTAGGAAAATATGAAGGCATTATTGAGGACGCTTACACCGACGAAAAGGTTTATGTAGGTTCAAAATTTCGCGTCACATACAATACCTTGTATTCAATGAAATCAATGGCATGCAGCCCAAATTATCCCGAGGAATTAATAGAAACGTCAACCATTATAAAACTTGAGAAAGTTGATTAACCATATGAATGCGTTTTCATAGGAATTGATAGAAGATAGGTGCCTTAATGTACCTCCCCTTACCCTTTTATTTCTTCCGATTTTTCTTTAAAAGACGCTCATGTTTGATGTAATGCTTTTAGAAATCAAGCGTTTTCCGTACCTTTCCCGTTGATTTAAACCGCCTATGAAGAACCTACTACTCGCGCTGCTCTTAGTGCCTACCCTGCTGTTTTCCCAAGCTACCATCCAAGTTAAAGTACTCAGTGTGCAAACGCTTTCAAATGTGGATTGCGATGGCCTTTTCTTGGGAAATTCTGATTTTGTTTGGGAATTTACCGGAACCGATAATACCCTGGGCCTAACCAATAACAACCCTGCC
>CAIJTF010000025.1 GCA_903823565.1 uncultured Flavobacteriales bacterium | reverse complement strand
TTCATGGTTCGTACATTACATCACCAGCGATGGCTTTATCTACTTGCGAAGAAATGGCGGTTCGGACCACATGATTGCCCCGTCGAAACGCGTGAATATTCATACCGATAAAGGCATTGTTCGGGCGGTATTTGGATGGCCAGCGATTCACATGCGTCATACCAAAGAGGAAACCCCGAGCATGAAAAACATCTTTCTAGATTGTGGTTGTTCGAGCAAAGAGGAGGTGGAGAAATTGGGCGTGCATGTGGGCTGCGTCGTTACCTTTGAAGATGAATTTATGATACTGAATAAAAACCGCTACGTAGGTCGCGCTTTAGATAATCGGGTAGGGGGATTTATGATTGCTGAGGTAGCTCGCTTGTTAAAGGAGAAAAAAGTATCCCTACCTTTTAGTTTGTATGTGGTAAATTCCGTTCAAGAAGAAATTGGTCTAAGGGGTGCTGAAATGATGGCGCATCGCATCAAACCTGATGTTGCCTTGATTACGGACGTATGCCATGATACAGGAACCCCGATGGTTGATAAAATTGAAAACGGGGACCAAAAATCAGGAGAAGGTCCTGTATTAACCTACGGACCTGCGGTCCAGAATAATTTCTTACGTCAAATTATTCAGGTGGCTGAAAAAAATAAAATTCCTTTCCAACGCGCCGCCGTTTCTCGTTCCACAGGAACCGATACGGACGCTTTCGCGTATTCCAACGAGGGGGTAACCAGTGCCTTGATTTCTTTGCCCTTGCGGTATATGCACACCACGGTGGAAATGGTGAGAAAAGAAGACGTGGAATCGTGTATTGAACTGCTCTTTGAAACCGTAAAATCGATTCAAGCGGCGCAAGACTTTCGGTATTTACGGTAAGCCTTGGTTTACTGTTGGTTAGCGAAAAAAAAATGAATTCCCTTGTGGTCTTCGAGATGATAATTAAAATGTATATCTTTAGGAAACAAACAAATGTCAACTATGAATAAAAATTTACTTAATCTAGGAATTTTCCTATTTCTTGGATTTTCTGTTTTAGGTCAAGCCTTTACGGAGAATTTCGATAACATTCCCGCCCTATTTACTGCAGGATGGAACCAGCAAAACTTAAGTACGCCAATTGGAAGCAATCCCACTTGGGCCCAAGGAGATGCCGCTGTTTTTGCGGCGTATAATGGTGCCACCAATGCCTATATATCAACTAACTACAATAATGTGGCAGGGGCCGGAACGATCAGTAATTGGTTATTAACTCCGCAACTAACCTTGAATAATGGCGATTTGATAAGTTTTTATACCCGAGGTACGGGTTCAATATACCCCGACAATTTGCAGGTTCGATTGAGCACCAACGGCGCAAGTACCAACGTGGGCGCATCGAATACTTCTGTGGGAGATTTTACAACGATGTTGTTAGAGGTCAATCCGACCTTAACGGCTGCGGGATATCCCAGCACATGGACCCAGTATTCGCTGACAGTGAACGGTTTGCCTGGTTCCGTAAGCGGGCGTTTTGCTTTTCGTTATTATGTGCCAAATGGAGGTCCAAACGGGGTTAATTCCGATTACATCGGAATCGATAACATGGTGTATACTCCTGCTCCAACGTGCAATGTGACGGCTACGACGACCAGTACTAACCCTTTGGGTGGGAGTGCTAGTGGTACCATAAGTCTAACTGTTTCCGGCGGCACGTCACCATATAGTTATATGTGGAGCAATGGGAGCACCGTGCAAAACCTAAATATGTTGCCTCCTGGGTGCTACACCGTCGTTGTGAACGATGCAAATGGCTGCCAAGCAACAGCAACTACGTGTCTTGTCAATACGCCAGGACCGGTTGTCTATGCCACATCAAACGTGGTAAATTCCTATCAAGTGGTGAATGGAGGATTTGCTCCTCAGTGGGTATGCCAGAACGATACCTTGTATACGGATGGAGGTATAATGAACATTTATTTGGAGGCAGGAGCAACGATGATAACTGGTGGGGGAATTGATAGCGTATTTGCCAAAAGTGGGGCTACGATTATCATGAACGGGGGAATCCATAGGATTTTCCATGAGCCCGGGGTGAACCTCATTATAAACGGTGGAATTCCTTATTTGTATCCATGTACAAGTTTAACTTTTAATTACAGTCAAGCCCCGGCCAATGGTTGCGCTCCCGTTCCGGTGTGTAACCTAACAGCGAGTACGACCGCAACGAACATTGATTGCAATGGTCAAGGTTCCGGGTCTGCAACCGCAACGGTTACGGGGGGTACAGCACCACTCACGTTCGCCTGGTCGAATGGAGCATCTACGCCAACGGTGAGCAATTTGAATGCTGGAACGTATACAGTAACCATAACCGATGCCAATGGTTGTACAGTGACACAATCGGTAACCATTACCGAGGCAAGTGCATTGAATCCACTTATTGTCACAACCAATAACCTTTGTGCGGGCGCAAACAATGGTAGCATTGATTTAACCGTAATGGGTGGCACGACACCTTACGTCTACAGTTGGTCGAATGGGAGTAGCTCAGAAGATATTTCCAACTTATCAGCGGGAAATTATACCGTTACAATAACCGATGGCTTAGGTTGTACCGCATCCACTTCCATTGCTATTTTCGAGCCTACCGCCATTTCCGTAACTACTTCGTCAAGCGACGAAATGATGGGAATGGACGGTACCGCAACCGCTACTGTATCGGGGGGAACTCCGAACTACACATATTATTGGATGCCTGGAGGACAAACAACTGCCACAATCAGCGGTTTGGCTTCGGGGACCTACACGTTGATGGTAACGGATGCCAACGGATGCGGAGACACTGTAGCGGTTCAAGTAGGATCTCAAGTTGGTTTAGCCGATCAAGAAGGATGGATTCTTTCTGTATTTCCCAATCCAGTGAAGGATGAATTACATCTTTTGTGTTCCAATGGCAACGAAGAGGAAATTAAGTTGGAACTATTTACGATGGAAGGTAAGTGTGTTTGGACGGCGGAAAGGAGCCTTCAGAACGAAGTAATTGTACCCGTGCAAGCGTACCCAAGTGGAATGTATCAATTGAGAATTTCTGCATCGAAGGGAAGTCAACGCTTTTCGTTTGTCAAAGAATAGCTGGTAAGCATTTAAGGTTAAGGGTCGAGCAATCGACCTTTTTTTTTGTCAATTTCTGAATATATTTTGTTGAGAGTTCAAAAAATTATTCATTTAAGTCTATTTACCTACTGCATGTTGAATATATAATTTTAAGCACTTAAATTTATTTCATTATTAACAATTTAAATTTTGTACTATGCTCAAGAAAAATGTATTTATGTTAGGTTTTTGTTTAATTACATCTTCATTTGTATTGGCAAAAATATTTTATTCGGATCTTTCTATAGTAGGTAAACAAGGAGAAATTATAGGGTTTTTAATTAAAGATCCTCCTGACTCTAATGATTTGTCAATTGACGATAGTACCGGAACGGAGGGAGAGTGGGTTCCAGACGATAGTACCGGAACGGAGGGAGAGTGGGTTCCAGACGATAGTACCGGAACGGAGGGAGAGTGGGTTCCAGACGATAGTACGGGTAATAATGGTGATAAATTACTTGGAGTTATAAATAATTCTAATGGATTGAACTTTGGTTTTTCAATCTTTCCAAATCCGGCTTCGAATGAAATTAACTTAGATTTTAAGACAACAAAAACGGATAA
The DNA here is from genome assembly GCA_903823565.1 of uncultured Flavobacteriales bacterium. Lineage (GTDB taxonomy): Bacteria > Bacteroidota > Bacteroidia > Flavobacteriales_D > Crocinitomicaceae > UBA952. Next base: position 2,856 of record CAIJTF010000025.1, on the reverse strand, counting down.
TTTGAGCGTTCAAATAGTAAGCCAACAGGGTCAAATTATAGAAAGCTATAAAGTAACCAAAGTGGATGTTTTTAAGGTATCCTTAGTTAATTTACCTGAAGGAAGGTATTTCATAAGAACAATTAATGGAAGTAACATACAAACCAGGCCATTTGTAAAATACTAGGTAATAATCATCTTTTTAAAAGAGAAAGGGGTTGTCAGTGAAGTGATAACCCCTTTTTAATCTAAATAATTTGAACGATTACGTGAACGGTTTTCGTATTTAACTTGGCTTTCTTTGTGCCTCATTTTAAACTTTTTTACACATGAAAAAAATTATTCTACCTCTATTTTTTGCCCTAACGGGACTTTCGTTTGGCCAGGCTTTTCAAGAAGGATTTGAGGATCTGGAGACTCTTATTTCTTCCGGGGAATGGGTACGAGAGAATCTTAGCAATACTTCTGGGTCTGAACCTAATTGGTTCCAAGGAAATAGTAACGAATTCCCCTCCTTTATTGGGCAAGATAACGCCTATGCCGCGGTAAGCTACGAGAGTGTGGTTGGGTTGGATACCATTAGTAATTGGTTGTTATCTCCAAATGTTTATTATCAAAATGGAGATACCCTTCGTTTTTATACGAGAACGGTTACCGACCCAGACTATCCAGATCGATTGCAAGTTAGGCTAAGTAATGCTGGAGCGAGTATTAATGCTGGGACTAATAATGCTAGTATTGGTGATTTTACCCTTTTATTATTGGATATTAATCCAGAATTGACTTTGCAGGGCTACCCGTCAGAATGGACTAAATTTGAGGTTGTATTGAGTGGACTCATGGCTCCAGGAAACGGTCGATTTGCCTTTCGTTATTTTGTTCCTGATGGTGGCCTTAATGGAGATAATTCCGATTATATCGGCCTAGATGAGGTGCAATTCAAGCCCGGTTGTGGTGCAAATCCTTTGGTTTTGAACTCCAACGTAACCCCTTCCCAAAACGGTTCGGACGGTACAGCGAGTATTGCCGTTATTGGGGGTACTCCGCCCTATACGTATGCTTGGTCCCCGTCTGGTGGAAGCACGTCAAGCGCTTCGGGATTGGCACCAGGGACTTACACTGTGACGGTTACGGATGCCAATGGATGTCAAGAAATTGTCGCTGTGGTCGTGGAGGATGTAAGCGGTGTAATGGAAAATACGCTAGAAATGGTTCAGCTAATGCCCAATCCAAGTAGCGAACAAGTTACCCTCTCAACGAGTGATAAAAATTTGCAAATCGAACGCGTTTTGGTGTATTCCATGGAAGGGAAGAAGATGCAAGTACCGGATTTTAGTCCAGGGAATAAGCCAACTTTTTCTATTTCATCGTGGAAACCCGGGCTTTATCTAGTCCATGTTTGGATGAATGGTAATGAATATGCCTTGCGACCTTTAATAAAACAATAGTTAACTCATTTGGATTCATCAAGAGGTAAGCAGGAAAGGTAAGCTTCCCTTGAACAGTAACAGTCATAGTTAGAGTTCCAGGGTTAAATGTTCGTACTAAGTTAGTTATCTATTTGAAAAGTAGGATACAAAGAATCAATAAAATCTTCCTTACAGTGCTTTAAGAGAAAATTACGAGGAGAAAGATTAGAAAGCGAAGCATGAGGTCTTTTGTGATTGTACATGAATAACCACTGGTGAGCGGTGGTTTTAAATGTGTCAATTGAGGTAAATAAATGCATGCTCAGCACTTCCTCACGAAAGCTTCGGTTAAAACGCTCGATATAGCCGTTTTGAGCAGGTTTTCCTGGTTGAATGAAGGTGAGTCCCACCTGGTTATTTTTACACCAATCAGAGAGCCTTTCGGCAATAAATTCAGGGCCGTTATCCACCCGGATCTTCTCTGGTAAACCTCTCCATACTTTTAGGTTTTCTAGCTCAGTGATTACGCGTTGGCTGGTAATCGATTTTGACGGAACAATCGCTAGTCCTTCACGATTGAAGTCATCTATAATGTTTAAAACACGGAACTTTTTGCCATCACTTAGGTTATCTTGCATAAAGTCCATTGACCAGTGTAAATTGGGTGTTAAAGGTTCTAATAAAGCCTGTTTTTCACGTCTAGTAAGGCGTTTGCGACGCTTTGAGCGAAGGTTTAACTTCATCTCTGTGTACACACGATAAGTTCGCTTATGGTTCCATTTTTTACCGTCGTTTCTGAGGTAATGGTGCATCATCCAAAAGCCCCATCGATAATGCTCATCTGCAAGGTTTTGCAAAGCGTCAATGATTTGATTATCATCTCGATTAACGGCCTTGTAATAAAACGATGAAGCGCTGATTTGAAGCAAATTACACGCCTGTCGGACACTCAGGTGGTGTTGCTCGATTAAAAACTCACCTGAACTTCTTTTATCCGCAGGCTTTAAAGCTTTTTTTCGATTAAATCTTTTAATGCGTCACGCTGTAAGCTCACATCAGCATACATCTTTTTTAAACGTGAGTTTTCTGCCTCTAATTCTTTTAATCGCTTTAAATTAGTGGCATCCATTCCAGAATACTTCTTTTTCCAATTAAAAAAAGTTGGTTGGCTAATACCATGTTGACGGCAAATTTCACTGACCGACATACCGGCATCTTGAAGTTTTAAAATCGACACGATTTTTGACTCCGTAAATTTTGAATTTTTCATACATCTTGAGTTTACGGACTCTATTTCTGAACGTTTCAGTATTTAGGGAAGCTTACCCTAGGATATTCTATAATGCCTTTAATTGGTTTAAAAAATGAATTAGAATCGGGTGAATTAAGCATTCAACCCATTCGCGGGCTTCCTATACACAGTGAGTGGCAGTTAATTTCTTTACGTGGTAAACGGCATGGGCCTGTG
>CAIJTF010000024.1 GCA_903823565.1 uncultured Flavobacteriales bacterium | reverse complement strand
CTGAGAATTTTGATTTTTTCATAACTAAAACAATTTAAATTTAATGATTTTAAATTGTCTGAAAAACTGGGAAGTTTACCAGGTTTCTAAATCTTTTTCATACTACAGAGATTTAGCAGGAGTACGAAAGGAGATTTCAATAAAACATTTAAGGAAAACTTATATTTCTTGGATTAATAGTATTAATAGTGAATCTCCTCACATTTTGACCGGACATTCATCGAAATTGCTTCTAAGTAACTATTATATAAACCCCCTTATCCTTGGTTCACAGGAGTTGATTCTTGCGCAAACGAGAATTACAAAATCACTACTATGAAAATTGATGTTTTGAAACATTTTGCATTCCTTACACAAATTGGTTTAATTCCTCACACAATCCTCACACGTTCGAATAATTCAACAAAAAAGGTTTCAAGAAAACTCTTGAAACCCTTTATTTTACTGGTAGCGAGACCGAGAGTTGAACTCGGGACCTTAGGGTTATGAATCCTACGCTCTAACCAACTGAGCTATCTCGCCGATTTTGAGAGGGCAAATATACGCATTTTATCGTTTTATGTCAAAGACTTCGTATAGGAATCGACAAAATCCATTAACTCACCGATGCGCTTTGGACTAAAATCAAAGGTTACTCCGGCGGTTTCGTAAATTTTTGGTAGACTTCGGGTGTACCCCAAAGACAAACCCGCCTTGTATTGTTCGATGGCAAGGGACTCGTTTTCAAGGCTGTTTTTCCAAACCCCAATCGCACCCAGCTGCGCGATACCGTACTCAATGTAATAAAAAGGCACCTCGAACAAATGCAATTGTCGTTGCCAGGAATGTGCTTGTAAGGCTTCGTAGCCCGTCCAATCTGTTAGTCCAGTGCCAAAGCGTTTGCTCAAGGAAAGCCATTCGTTGCTGCGTTCGGTTAGGCTGTGCGTAGGGTGGGTGTATACCCAATGTTGAAAAGCGTCAATTTGAGCAATCCATGGCAATACCTTTAATATATCCTCCAAATGTTCCACTTTGGCGCGCAATAATGCTTTCGGATCCGAATAAAAGGTCTCCCAATACTTCATGCTGAGTAGTTCCATGGACATTGAAGCCAATTCTGCTGCCTCAGAAGGAATGTTCTTGAAAGCCGTAAGTGTCAATTCTCGATTCAAGAAGCTATGAATGGCATGGCCGCCTTCGTGTACCATGGTTACCAAATCGCGGTGTAGACCAACGGCATTCATGAAAATAAAGGGTACACCGATTTCATACAATGGATAATTGTAGCCGCCTGGGGCTTTTCCAGCCTTTGAATCTAAATCTAAATGCCCCATGGTTTTCATGGTACGGAGACACGCTGAAAAATAGGGATCCATGCGTTGAAAGATTTCGATGGTCTTTTCTAACATTTCTTCCCCGTTTTGAAAGGGTTTCAAGGGCTCGTTTCCATCCGGGTCGACATCCAGATCCCAAGGTTTAAAGGCAGATTTTCCTAATTTTTGGAGTTTCATTTCTTGAATTTCCTTGACCAATGGAACCACCTTCTGTGCTACTGCCTCATGGAAATCAAAACATGCCTCCTTGGTGTAGTCAAATCGACCCATGCTTTGAAACATATAATCTCGGAAATTCTCAAATCCTGCATTAATGGCTAGTTCATGCCGCTTAGCTATCAAATCTGTGTAAAGAGCATTTAAGCTATCGATATCCATCTGCCTTCGCTCCGCCATTTTTTCATACACCTGCTTCCGGATCCCTTCGTCCTGGTTTTTCAAATGAACAGAAGCCTGTTGCATGGTTAGGGTTTTCCCTTCATATTCTATCGTTTGTGCGGCACTAATGCTTCCAAATTCTTGTGATTTCTCACCTAAGTAGGCCTCAATTGGAATATTCTCCTCCCGAAACAAGGCCAACTGAACCCCTACGGAACGAAAGAAAATGGCATAGGCAGGATCTTCGCTCAAGTCCTTTTGAAAAGGACTAGCCATCATTTTTTTGTTCAATTCATTCAACAAAGGGGCAAGTTTGGGTTGAATTTCCGACACAAAATAGGTATATGATTCTGTGAGTTCAGGCTTGGTGGTATCAATGGACATTTTAATGTAACGCCAAGCGCCATTTTCCTCTAGAAACGCATCCAACTCACTACCGTCTTGAATCCACTTTTGAAATGCTTGTGGCGTGTCGATGTTTCTCTCTTGAAGTTCTTTAAAGTAGGGAAGGATATCCTCGAAAGTTTCAAGCGTTAATTCTTTGGGTAGATAAGCACGCTTTATTTGGGGTATTTCCATGGTGAATTTTTGGCAAAAGTATACAAAATCAGTTCAGGCATGGTATTTCTTTCATGCTAGCCTGATTCTCGAAAATTAACGGCGGTTTATTCCTTGACCAAACGAACCACTGCTGCACGTGAGCCGTTGTAAATTCCAAGGTAATACGTTCCTGCGGAAATTTTATGCGATAGCTCCAAGGTGTTCTTCACTACACCGTTTTGAGCCCCAAGGCGAAATGATGCCACCAATTTCCCCTCCACGTTAAATAATTTACCGTCTATTTCATCCCCAATGACGCCATGAATTTCTAAGTCGAATTTTCCTTGGTTTGGGTTCGGGTATAGGGTTGTTATCGTCAAACCATTTTGGTCATCGGTTCCTTGGGTTTGTTCCACGGTAACCTGAACCGTTCCAATGCATCCGTTAACGTCTTTTACATATACCGTATAGGTTCCAGGAGCCAATGCGCTGAATAAGTTTCCAGAATAATAATTGATGCCATTGGTGCTATAGGTATAGGGCGTGTTTCCACCGGCCCCTGTTACCGTAATGGTTCCGTTGGATCCCGTGGAAGCGGTGGAAACTCCAGTAGCTACTACTTGAGTCGGTTCTACAACCGTAGTTTGAAAGGATTGGTTGCATCCATTGCCATCCTGAACCATAACGGTGTAAGTTCCTGCGGATAAATTGGAGAAATTGGCCGAGGCGCCCAACGCCCCACCGTTTAAGCTATACGTGTATGGGGATGTTCCTCCTGCAGTTGAAGTATTAATCGTACCGTTACTCTGTCCATAACACGTAATGGCTCCAGGAATGGCATTTAATGTTAAAGCACTGGGTTCTGTAATGGTAACGGAAACACTACCGATGCATCCATTAGCATCTTTTGCATATAAGGTGTAGGTCCCTGCAGCCAAATTTCCGAAAGTACTGCTCGCACCATAGGTAATTCCGTCCTGTGAATAGGTGTAAGGATTTTGACCACCGCTCGCAGCAACTTGAACCGTTCCGTTAGACAGACCAAAACAGCTGATGGAGGTTGCATTGGCGGTTGCTGTTATCGTTGTTGTTGGACTGAGGTTAAACGTTCCGCTCCCTGAGCAACCGGTGTTATCGTTAACCGTGTAATTAATGACTCCAGCTCCGAGGTTGCTAAATACATTGCTCCCTTGGTTAGCCCCTCCGTTGATCGAATAGGTGTAGGGGCCCGTACCGCCATTTACGTTGAACGTAATTTGTCCATTGTTGATCGTACAACTTGGAGGTGTATTGATGGTGTAAGAAATATTTAAAAGGTTATTAGGTACGGTCAGTGTGTAGGTAAATGCATCGTTGCACGTATTTTCGTCGGGACTGGCACCGTTGACTGATGTGGAGGTAAATACTAATGAGTTGGCGCCGGCGCCGAGGCCTGTGACCGTAATAAATACCGTGTCCGTTGCTCCTACGGCCGTTAGCGTATTCGACGTGTAGTTTACAACGGTTGTAGCCCCGTTACCAACTTGCCATGTAAAACTTCCATTGGAAATGGCTGTCGTTCCGTTGTTTTGAACAATAATTCCCATTTGGGCGGACGAGCCACAAAGTGCTCCCGGATTTACAGGAAAAGCACCGACAACAGTAGCGTCTAAGGCATCGGCATCCATACGAATTGCGGCTACCCTAGACCGGGTAGAATTCGCATCTCGATACACCCCCGTGTAATAAAAAGTAACGCCATCAAAATCATCAATAGCCATATGGTGGTAGTCACCCCATCGCGTATCACCGGTTTTGGAAGAGGCTCCTGCTATAATCGTTGTTTCGGTCATGGTCATTTGCCCAAGGGGATCACAGGGCTTTCTTCCAGTCATTTTTATCGATGGAAAATCACCAGCTGTGGTGCTCGAGGTAGAATATGCCATAAGGATGTTTCCATTTTTATCAATATTGATGGCCGGCATCCAACGGTTTGTTGTTCCCGGTGCATACGTTCCTTCTTGATAAAGGCTCCAGTTAGCCGTCGTACTTCCACTTGGTCTTCGCAATTCACACCATCGGATTCCAGCGCGATCGCTCCCATTGACATCCGTTGCCAGGCAGGCAAGAATGGTTTGGTGGGTATTGAAAACACGCATGGGAGATTTGAACATTACGGTTTCGCGCAGTGGGTCAAGTTTTACAGTCGTACCAGGCTGTGGCACACACGTGAAGCTTGTTAGTCCACACAATTTGGAATCAATTTCCGCGATGGCAATGTCTTGAATTTTAGCCACGGTGGCCGAAGTGTTTGTCCAGTTAATGGTCATTTCCCAAAGCTCAATCCAATCGTTGGTTGGGCTATCTGGCGAACCATTGCTGTGGGATTCGTCATCTCGGTGACGAATAAACAGCGGTTTCATACCTGCAGGAGCAGCAAGATCTCCTTCTAAGTCAACCGGAGTAATCGATTGAAATCCGAATCCATTCAAAGAATAACCGATTGGGATGCCAATAAAGGGCGAAGCAGCTCCTGTGAGTAAACTGCTCAATTTCATGGCATAAATGCGCGGTGGACCGCCTTCGTTAGTAGATACTAAAAACGCGTCAGAGGTTGGACAAAATCCCCATTTCGGGTAATCCGGAAAGCTTGGACAGGTAAATTGATAGGTATGGTAAGCTCCTTGAGGGTTATTGGTTTGGGAAACGTGGAGCAGTAATTTATTTCCGGTAGCAGAAAATTCCATGAGAAACCAACGGCTGGCCGGTTTGTAAAACAATACGATGGGATCGCCGTAACCCGCAGGTCCTCCAAGGGATTGCATGGTCGTTGAACTTGCGATCGTTGCCCCAGTGGCTTTGTTGAAAATACGAAATACAGCACCACCTCCTGAATTGGTCGATGCCATCGTTATGCTGCTGTCGGAATCTACAGTAGGATCGGGGGGAGACATGTTTTGTCCTAAGCCCAGTCCTTGCCATACAATGGTAGCCGTTGTTACTTTTTCCGTGCTTTCATGTTGTTGCCAAACCCAATCGGGAAGGTGGGTTTGCGATTGGTCTACCACTACATCTTCTCTTCCTTTAAAATTGGGTTTAATCACAACGTGGTTTGGTTGTGCCGCTTTCAACTCTACAGGAACCATATGGCTTGTTGTAGGGCTAAAATTGCCATAAAATTCAGAGACCTGTGCAAAGGAGAGACTGGAGAAGGTAACTAGAAAAAGATTCAGTAGTAGTTTTTTCATAAAAGTCAAATTAGGGTAGCAAGATACTGTATTTTTGGAAAAAAAATACCGATTGTTCAAAACTCTGTATACCCGTTAAATGATATTTTATGTCGTATCAAATTCTTTTTTCGCCTACAAAAAACCTGCGTACCGATTTTGCAAAACGTTTTCCTGTAGAATCAACACCAGCTTTCATTGAAGAAGCATCCATTCTTCACGATACCTTGATGAAGATGCGTCCAAAAGCAGTGCAAGCAATGATGAAGATTTCTGATAAAATTGCATTGGAGGTATCCGATCGATTGGCTGAGTGGAAGGATGCAGAACCTACGCCTGCGATTTTTACCTATGACGGCGAAGCATTTCGGGGATTATCACCAGAAACCCTTGACGCCAAAGCGTTGCAATTGGCGCAAGAACGATTGGTTATCCTTTCAGGATTGTACGGTATGCTGAGGCCTCTGGATGGAATAAAGCCGTATCGGTTAGAAATGCAAACCAAAATGAAGGTGGGAAAACAAGTCAATTTGTACCATTTTTGGAACCATAAAATGGCCAAAGCATTGGAACCAAAATCGGAGTTCCTATTAAACCTAGCTTCCGAAGAATACAGTAAGGTTATTTTGCCCTTTTGGGACAGAAAAAAGGTTGTTTCGCCTGTTTTTATGGAATGGAATGACGGAAATCCTAAAACCGTAATGATGTATGCAAAACACGCCCGGGGTAAAATGCTTCATTATATTTTAAAAGAAAACCTGAAGGAACTAGAGCCATTGAAAGCGTACGGTCTAGATGGCTACGTTTATGCTCCGAGTTTGTCGGATGAGCATCGGTGGGTGTTTACGCGTTAACGTAGGGTTGGTCCCAGTTCGGAGCCGTGCCGAGGATATCCCACGTATGGTCTGCGAGCAATTTTACCGTAGCTAAGTATTCTAGGGTATTCTTACTTCTTCCCCAATCGTTTGGTGCCACCAGGGAAAGTTGGTACCCATCTCCTTTCCGATAGAGGTAGTAAGTATGTTCTATCAGGGGTTCAAATTTCAATTCACATTGGTAGATAAAGTAAGAAAGGGCTTTTCGTTCTTGGATTTTGTTGACCTGTTTTGCAAGCAGGTTGATTTGTTCATAAATCTGCGAGAGCTGCGCCGTTGTTTGGTGTTCCATGGATTTAAGGGCCCTTGTGGTAAGTTTATTTGCATCTTCCGGTTTTATCAAAGCACTTCCTGCATGATGGGCATAGGGCAACAAACCGGGATTTTCGGCAATTTTCTCTGGATCTATGGGGTTGTTAAATTCGGGTACCTTATTTTCCATTAATCATCAAGTTACTTAGCTTTAAACCTACTAAACTACCAATGGCTACTCCCATTCCTCCCATTCGAACCGCAGCGAAAACATTCGGGGAGGTTTGCGTAATGATCGGATGTTTATCTTCACCTACCCCCATGATTCCAGCCCATTGATAGCCTATGGTAAACGATTGGTTTGGTAATATGTTCGTTTTCAACCGATCAAGAAGATGGTTTTGAATGTCCTCAGTAACCATTAAATCCATGGTTGTCTCTCCCTGAAAGTCCTTGTTTCTTGCTCCTCCGAGTAATAACCTATCGCCAATGTTTCTAAAGTAATAGTAGCCCTTTTCAAAATGAAACGTACCTCGAATTTTCAAATTTGGAATGGGATCGGTTACCAGTACCTGGGCGCGTGCCGGCAAAACAGGTAAGTCGAGCAGTCGGGAAGCAAAACCATTCGTGCAAACGGCTACTTGTTGTGCTTTTATGGAACCATATTGGGTGTAAACACTTGGATTTTCCCCTTGTGATTCGATACCCAAAACTTCGGCAGAAAAAATAAACCGTATGCCTAATTGCGTACACAATGCATGCAGGGAATCCATTAGATTTCCGGTATCCAAAGCGCCTTCTAATCGGTTTTTATAAGCCCTAGAGAAGCCTTGAATAGCACTGTTTTTTAGAACATCTTGGTCGGTAGAGTAGGCTTCGGAATGCCCAGTGATTTGCTCAATGTTTTGGTTTAAATAGTGAAGATGATCCTCCGTTATGCTACTGTCTTCGTTTGTCAGTAAATCCCAAGAACCACAGGCTGTGTAATGTATAGCGCTTGGGTCCACCAATTCAAATAAGGTTTTAAGGCCTTCAAACCGCATGGCTACGGTGTCCCAAACTTTAGCTTCTTCCATGCGTCCAAGGTCATCCAAAATTTCTGTTGGACTGCCAAAGCAGGCGAAACCTGCATTTTTGGTGCTTGCGCCGGAGGGCAAGTATCCGCGTTCTAAAATGACAATTTTCTTTTTAGGATCCTTTTTTTTGAGGTGAATAGCGGTAGTCATTCCCACGATTCCAGATCCAACAATCAAGGCATCAATACCTTCCAGAACACTTCTTTTTTCCCAAAAACTGAGGCGATCGAAAGTCAGCATTTTATTTTTTCACTTTAATTGTCGAAATTTGTTACAAAGTAAATGGAAGTTAGATAATGTCACTCAAAAGCCGTGTTTTTTTCTTTATTCAACCACGGGTAGTAGCAAGCCTGGCCTTTTTGTGCGTTCCATTTCTTTCTTTTTGTCAAATCATAGTCGCGAATATCAGTGGAAACGTAATTGATTACGAAACCCGTAAACCGTTGTTGGGGACTACGCTTTATTTGACAGAGTTAGGAATTACCAAAGGTAAAATTGTGAGTGATGCCAGTGGATCATTTCTTTTGAACGGTAGAATTGGGACGGATACTATTTTTGTGATCCAAGCTTCAAAACCCGGTTATGTGACAAAAAATGTACTGGTGGATTTGAAAAAAATGAAAGTAACCAAGAGCGTTTCTACCATCGTTTTGAATTTAATGGAAGAATTTAAAGTAGAAATGATTCCTTTAAAAACAAACGTTTCGTTGCCGATAGCCGACAAGCAATTTGTTGAGAAGTTTGTGTGGGACCAGAATACCTTAACGTGTATTCCCGATGAAAAATTTAAAAAAATCCATATTGACACCATCGTAAATACGTATCGTCGTGCTGAGAAACAAGCAAAAATGGATGCCTTTAAAAAGAAAAGTGCAGAATTTGAATCGGTAAAAGATTACACACGAGCCATTCAGTACGTCGATTCAGCCGCAAAGGTTGGGCTTAAGGACGATGCCGTTGGGAAAAAGAAGAACGAATTGGTTAAGTTGAAAGAGGCGCAGGATAAGGAGGTGGCTAAGGCTCAATCCATTGAAAAATTGTTGAATCAAGGAGATTCTCTCTTGGCACTACTTCTTTGGAAAGAAGCAAAAGTGAAATACCAGGAAGTGTTGAAAATTGATGTTAATTCTGCCAAAGCAACGTCTAAGATTGCCGCAATTAAGGCATTAGAAGATGCGGAAGCCAAACGAAACAGTGACCTTGCAGCCTACAAGACGAATCGGGAAAGTTGTACCAAAGCAGCTTCAGGTGGAAAATATGCAGAGGCCCTAGCGGCCATCAAGAAATGCAGTACCTTATCGACATTACCTGCGGTATTAAAGGAGCAAATACCTAAAACCATCGATTCCTTAGATCGCCTGCTCGCAGAGGACAATTTGAGAAATGCCATTAAAAAAGAAATGGAAACCTATCGAAAGGCTAAGATCAAAGATGTTTCTACCTTGAAATCTAATTATGAGCGGATTGCGTCGCTGATACAGAACATCAAGAATCCTAAAACGCAACAAGAACTTTATCAAGACTTCGATAAGTTGATTATAGAAGGAATCGAAAGTCAAATATCCCAAGCCTATGAAAGCCATTCTAAAAAACAATATGATAAAGCATTAGCCTCCTATGAAGGCATTAAGCCATTGATTGAGTTTTTGGCGTCACAAGAATTTAAAGCCAAAAAATCAAAGGACATCGATGATAAAATCAATGACGTAAAAAAGACCAAACTGCAAGACGAAACGGATTTCGCTCTCGCCATGACAAAAGGCAAGAATGCCTTAGACTCTGCAAGTTTTTCTCCTTCGGTTCCTGTTAAGATGGATGTTCAATTGAATAAGGTTTCAAATATCCTCAAAGCGGAGCCGTTAAAATCAAGGGCGTCGCTTCCCGAGGTTAAAGCATTAAATGACCGCTACGTGAAAATTAATGGCTACTACAAATCCAGCAATCCCAAAGCGCCTAAATTAAACGACAAAGATCCTAAGATAGCCCTTAAAGCTGCGGATGAAATGTTGGCGCTCGCAGGCGGCGCAATGGTTGGTTCGATCGAATTGAATTATATAACGGCGAAACGGGATGAGCTTAATGCAAAAGTAAATCCAAGCGTGGCTAATTCTGTTTCCAACAAAGGTGCGGGCATCGTTTTAGCCGCTCCGGGTAAAAAAGTATCCGACGATATCAACGCGATGATTGGAAGTGTAACCCTTCAACATAAAATTCAAGAGAACAGCTCGGAAAACCAAATTGAATGGTTAAAAAATGAAGCGGAAATTATTAAAGTGAATGAGGCCAATGAATTGTTGGATCGTCAACGAAACGAACAAAAACTCATCCAGGCGAATTTAACTGAGGGCACCCTTCAGTCGATCAAGGATCAAGACCACCTAAATACGCGTATACAGGAACAGAAAAAGTTGAAACAAGAGGGAGATAATGCCCAATTAGAGGGCAGTAAAGTGGTGGATAATACCTTGAAAGGCCAAGAGAAGGTACTGAAGTCCAATACTACAACGCATGCGTTGACGCAAATAAAAAATGATTCATTGGTGAATAGTGCTCAGAAGTACAATGCGGAAGTGAATAAAAAAAATCAAGTGACCTTGGTAAACAACCAAGAGGGTACGAATCAATTGAGCAAGGAAAGGGTTAAACAAGAACAGCAACTGATTAAAGACCACAATACCTCCTTGTACCGTTCCGATTCTGCAACGTACAAACGGTTAACGGAAAGTCAGAAATTAGCCACGGCCAATTTGAATGCTCGACCAGAACCGGAGAGCGAGCCCAATTTTCTTAGAGATGAGAACGGTAAATGTTTTCCATGGAACCATGTCACGGAAGATCGGTTTCAGGTTGAAGGAAAAGAGGGGGAGCTTACAGCGATAATTGTACGAAGGGTCGTTGTAAATTCAAAGGGATACGGGATGGTCTATCAACAAACGCTTGGAATTGATGGTCAATATGCCTACACGTTAAACGGTAGGACCATTACCCAGGCAGATTGGGTACAAGGATCCAACGGTTCAGGAATGGTAAATCCCACGGCTACGGTGGAAACTAAATGTCCCTGATTTAAATCGCTGCACGTATTTTTTGTATTTGAATTGTGGTTAGTTTTGTGCTATGCACATTCACTTCATTGCCATAGGCGGCAGTGCCATGCATAATTTGGCCATTGCCCTAAAAAGAAAAGGATATCACGTTACGGGTTCGGATGACGAAATACTAGATCCCTCAAAATCAAGGCTGGAAAGAGAAGGAATCTTACCAACACATGAAGGTTGGGACCCTTCCTTAATTACCGAAAGCTTATCGGCTGTGATTTTAGGAATGCATGCACGAGAAGATAATCCGGAATTGCTTAAAGCAAAAGCCATAGGCGTTCCAATTTATTCCTATCCCGAGTATTTGTATGAAGCGAGTAAAGATAAAATTCGAATTGTTATCGGCGGTAGCCATGGTAAAACAACCATAACTTCGATGATTTTGCACGCGAGTAAAAAATTAGGAATAGCCCTTGATTACATGGTAGGGGCCCAACTGGAGGGGTATGACTGCATGGTACAAATAACCGACGCAGCAAAGTATATTCTTTTGGAAGGGGATGAATACCTCAGTTCACCAATTGATCGTAGGCCTAAGTTTCATTTATACAAACCACACATTGCCTTACTAAGCGGTATCGCCTGGGACCACATCAATGTGTTTCCTACGTTTGATAATTACGTGGATCAATTTAGGATTTTTATTCAATCGATTGAACCCCATGGGAGTTTAGTTTACAACGCGAAGGATTCGGAAATTATGGGCTTAGTGCATGAATCGCAAACGATTAAAGCTACGCGTGCCTTAGCTTACGAAACGCCTTCGTTTGAAGTGATCGAAGCTGGGACTTCATTACAATTAAATGGTGCTTCCTATCCGTTACAGATTTTTGGAGATCATAACGTACAAAATCTAATGGGGGCGATGTTGGTTTCCGAGCAAATGGGTATACCGAAAGAAAAGTTCTTGGAGGCGATGTCAGATTTTACAGGTGCCGGTAAACGCTTACAGAAAGTAGTCTCCAACGAGTCGTTTGTCATGTATAAAGATTTTGCCCATTCTCCTTCCAAGCTAAAAGCTACTACCCAAGCGGTGAAACAACAGTATAAGGAAAGACCCTTAATTGCTTGCATGGAATTGCATACCTTCTCATCGCTTAAGAAAGAATTTTTGCCTCAGTATTTTAACAGCATGCAAAACGCTGATATGGCTTTGGTTTATTTTAATCCAAAGGTCTTAGCCCATAAAAAATTGGAACCAATCACAAAAGAGGATGTGTTACAAGGATTTGGAGGATCCATCACGGTGGTAAACGATACCCAAGAAGTGTATGCCTTCGTTCGGGAAAAAGTAACAAAGCCCTGTGCCTTGTTGATGATGTCCTCTGGGACCTTTGACGGAATCGATTTCGATGCCTTGGGTGAAGAATTATTAAAAGCAATGCATTGATAGATGCACTATTGTCGTGGTTTGAAGAGAACGGTTCGATAAATTATAGAAATTACTACACTGTTCAACATGGCCCACAGGGTCATGGCCAATAAACTGAGAACAAGTGTAAACTTCGTGCTGTAAATGGTTTCAGCCTTAGACATTTCCATTTCCCTTATTTCAGCATCGCTTTTGTTTCTAAAATCCTCGTTTTTTAATCGAATATTAGCCATGTGTTTTGGACTTTGCAAGTACGTTCGACTTTCTTCTAATTGATGTTTGGCGTAGTTTGGATGAATGAACGCGTAGAAAACGTATATGAAACCGGCTACAAGAACGGTATAAATCATACCTACAGACATCGCATTTTTAATGTCCAGCAGTAAATTACTCGCTTCTAAGGTTTCTTGTTTAATGTAAAACAATCCAATTGCAATGGCGCAGGTTAATAAGGCCATATTGAATAAGACATAAGGATGTATTGAGTCAAAAACGAAAAACTCCATGTACCAAGCGAAAAACTTGACCCCAATCCAAATCAGGGCTAAATAAAGGCCAATTAACCTTCCTTTTTTCATGGTTAGCTATTCATTGAAACCAAAAACTCTTCGTTCGAGCGGGTATTTTCCATGTGCGACTTAAGAAACTCCATCGCCTCTACAGGGTTCATGTCGGCTATAAATTTACGGATTAACCATACGCGTTGAAGTACATCTTTACCAACCAATAAATCTTCTCTACGTGTACCTGATGCTGTAATATCTATTGCTGGATAAATTCTACGGTTAGAAATTTTGCGATCTAACTGAAGTTCCATGTTACCCGTACCTTTAAATTCTTCGAAGATTACCTCGTCCATTTTAGATCCGGTCTCGGTTAATGCGGTTGCGAGAATGGATAAAGACCCTCCGTTTTCAATTTTTCGAGCGGAACCAAAGAAGCGTTTAGGCTTGTGAAGGGCATTTGCATCTACCCCTCCAGAAAGTACTTTTCCAGAAGCTGGGGAAACGGTATTGTAAGCACGTGCAAGCCTCGTAATGGAATCAAGTAAAATACAAACATCATGTCCACATTCTACCATGCGTTTTGCCTTTTCAAGCACCATATTGGCAACTTTTACGTGGCGGTCCGCTGGTTCATCAAAGGTAGAAGCAATAACTTCCGCTTTTACGCTACGGGCCATGTCTGTAACTTCCTCCGGACGTTCATCAATCAAGAGTACAATCAGGTAGGTTTCAGGATGATTAGCTGCGATAGCGTTTGCCACATCCTTCAATAACATTGTTTTTCCCGTTTTGGGTTGAGCTACAATCATCCCTCGTTGTCCTTTACCAATGGGGGCAAACAAGTCCATTACCCGAGTAGAAAGCGTTTCCTGTGAGTGACCGGTCAGTTTAAACTTCTCATCCGGAAAAAGGGGAGTTAGGTATTGGAAAGGAACGCGATCCCTTATGTAAGAAGGATCTCGACCATTGATGGATTCTACTTTGACTAAGGGAAAGTACTTTTCACCTTCTCTAGGCGGTCGAATGGTTCCTTTGACCGTGTCCCCAGTTTTCAGTCCAAACAACTTGATCTGATTTTGACTGACGTAGATATCATCGGGTGAAGGCAAATAATTATAATCCGACGATCTCAAAAATCCGTATCCGTCCTGAATTACCTCCAAAACCCCTTCAGCACTTACAATTCCAACCAAATCATAATGATCTTCTTTCACGATTGGAGCAGGTGGAGGTATTTTATGCATTGGTTTTGGCACTTCTCGGACAGGTTCGGTGTTCTGGGTAGTTTGAACAACTTCTTCAACAATTTCTGCTTCATCTTGAGGCGCATCAAACGGTAGGGTAGGAAGCTCATGTTCATCGTTGTTTCGCGTACGGTTTGGTTTTGGCATTCGCGACCTTTTCGGTTTATCCTCTGTTTCTGCTGCCTTATCTTGTACCTCAGCGCTTTGTTTTTCTTCATTTGGGGTGTCACCAGCACCTGTAATGGCTTTGATTAACTCGTTCTTCTTTAATGCATTCGCATCGGCAATACCTATGGCTGTTGCAATAATTCTAAGGTCGTTTAGGCTCTTGCCTGCTAAATCATTTGTATCCATAAAAAATAGGGGATGGCGTAACGTTTATTGGGAAAGTAAAAAGCTGGAGAAATACGCTGCAAGTTTATTAAAAAATTCGGTAATATGCATCAATTCTTGTAAAAATTATGTTTTACGCTTTTTCTTTTTTGCGGCAGGAAATAGTATGTTATTCAAAATCAATCTATAACCTGGTGAATTAGGGTGTAAGTTTAAATCAGTGGGAGGGTCACCTACTAGGTGTTGGTAATCTTCTGGATCATGTCCACCATAAAAGGTCCACATGCCTTGTCCATATTCCCCATGGATATACTTTACGGTACCGATGGATTTATTCTCACCGAGAATTAGCACACCGGGTTTAACGTAGGTTTTTCGAAAATCCGTTGTTTGTCCCATGAAACCTTTAATGGTATTAGTATGGCATTGCGTTAGCATGGTGGGAACCACATCCCACTTCGCTGAAAAGTCAAAAAGGGTGAAGAAATCATCCTCCTCTGCAACGGTGCCTGTATTTCTGAGATCCGTAGCATCAAGGTTCGAATACTCGTATAAATAGGGATCCGGGTAAAGGGTGAAGTCATGAAAAGCAAAAGTTTTTGAAAAGTCTAATTTTGAGGGAGCACTTTTATCGGCGGGATCTCCGTCAAACATGATTTCACAAATATCCAACCCTTCTGCTGAAAGAGCGATGTCGTAACTATCGGTTCCACTGCACATGGTAAAAAGAAAGCCCCCTCCAACCACAAAGTTTTTAAGATTTTTTGCCACCGCAAGTTTCAACTGCGAAACCTTTTTAAATCCTAGTTGTCTCGCATTGGTTTCCGCAACACGAACCTGTTCTCTGTACCATTCTTGGTAGTTAGCACTGGAATAAAATTTACCGTATTGGCCTGTAAAATCCTCGTGGTGTAAATGAAGCCAATCGTACTTAGGTAGCAGTCCCATTACGATCGCTGAGTCATAAATTTTATCGTACTTAATTTCAGCATATTCTAGAACTAGTGTTACCGCATCGTCCCAAGGCTGTTTGTTGGGTGGGGTGTAGACCGCAATTTTGGGCGCTTTTTCCAGTTGGATAACCTCCATATTAACTTCAGGGTTGGAAATTTCCCGTTTAATTGCACTGACCTGGCCGTCGGTTAATACTTGATACCGAACGCCTCGGATTTTCAATTCTCGTTCGAGGTGGGTAAGATGGGGCATTAAAAAAGCCCCGCCCTTGTAGTTTAGCAACCATTCGATTAAAACGCCATTCTCTAAAGTCCAATACGCAATTCCATACGCTTTCAGATGGTTCGTCTGGCTTTCGTCCATAGGAATGAGAAGCTGGGTGGCCTTTAGACTCGAAAGGGGAAAAACTAAAAGAAAAAGGAGTAATCCCAGGGATTTCATAACTTAAAATGGAACTTCATCTTTATTTTCGTTCAAAAATTCGGTTACATCGCCTTGATTCATCTTGCTTTGGATGGTCATAGTACCCGATTCTTGGTTGTATCGGGGCATGGCGGAAGGATTTCCTTCGTCAAAATAAGCGGAATCGTTCAGGTTTTCAAAACGGGCATAACGGGCCTCAAAGCGCATTCGTACGCTATCCGTTTTTCCATTACGGTGTTTGGCAATGATGAATTCTGCCACGTCTTGAAAGGAATTTCCTTGACCGTCATCCATGATTTTATAGTATTCAGGTCGGTACAAGAAGGACACAATATCGGCATCTTGCTCAATGGCTCCAGATTCCCGCAAATCTGAAAGTAAGGGCTTTTTATCCCCTGCTCGCTGTTCAACGGAACGGCTTAACTGAGCGAGGGCTATGATAGGAATATTTAGTTCTTTCGCAATCTCCTTTATGGATCGAGAAATCGTTGAAATTTCTTGTTCTCGGTTTCCGTTGTTTCTACCGTCCTTTGCCGTCATTAACTGCAAATAATCGATGATAACCAATTGAATATCGTGCTGCGCCTTCAACCTCCGGCATTTAGCCCTAAAATCGAAAATGCTGATACCTGCAGTGTCGTCAATAAAAATTGGAGCGTTAGAGAGTTTTGGAATTCGAGCATGCAATTGATGAAATTCGTGTTCTGCCAAATCGCCTTTTCGCAATTTCTCACTATCGATTCTGGCTTCACCGGCAATTAGTCGCTTCACCAACTGCACAGACGACATTTCTAACGAGAATATGGCAACCCCCATGTTGTATTCAACCGCCGTATTTCGCGCAATGGACAATACAAAGGCAGTCTTACCCATACCAGGTCTTGCCGCGATGACAATCATGTCGGATTTTTGCCAACCCGAGGTGATTTTATCCAATTCAAAGATACCCGAAGGAACACCGGATACACCATCAGAATTACCGCGGGCCTTCTCGATTTCCTCAATGGCATCTTTCACCACGTTCGACATGGAGCTTACCTGCCTGGTCATGTTGTTTTCCGCGATTTGAAATAGACCCGATTCCGCTTTGTTTAACAAGTCGAAAACGTCCACGGTATCATCATAAGCGTCTTTCAATACATCGCTGCTGACTCGAATAAGTTCGCGCTTGATAAACTTTTCGGAAATGATTCGAGCATGGTATTCAATGTGTGCTGAGGAGGCTACTCGATTCGTTAGTTGCGAGAGGTAACTTGGGCCTCCAGCTGCCATCAATTCACCATTTTTACTGAGCCTTTCCGTTACCGTGACTAAATCAACCGGCCCGTTGGATCCAAACAAATCATGAATCGCTCGAAAGATGTATTGGTGTTTTGGGTCGTAAAAACTGTGTTCATTGAGAATGTCTATGGTATCATTTACAGCATTTCGTTCCAACATCATCGCTCCCAAAACGACTTGTTCCAGTTCAATTGCCTGAGGAGGGATTTTACCCAATTCATGCGTTATGGCATTTGCGACTTTAGCACGCGCCGAAACTTTACGAATGGGCTCTTGGTTTTCCATGGAAGGGTTGGGAGTTTAAGAAAATAAAACAGAAGTCAAACTTAAGAAAAAGACAAGAGATTTCCATCGTTGTTCATAATTATTTTAATTCGCGTTTCGCCTTTTGTGTTCCAATGGTATCGGTTATATAATCGATGGCTTTTTTAGGATTTCTCGCGGGACTATGGCTGCGACCATAGAAAATGATCTGCAAGTGTAATTTATTCCATCGGTCCTTTGGAAATAGTTTCTTTGCGTCCTTTTCGGTTTGTATTACATTTTTTCCACTGGTTAGTCCCCAGCGGGTTAATAAGCGATGGATGTGCGTATCTACGGGAAAGGCGGGAACACCAAACGCTTGCGCCATTACAACCGATGCGGTCTTGTGGCCAACTCCTGGCAGGCGTTCTAATGCGTCAAAGGAGGCTGGAACCTCACCGTTATGTCCTTCCAAAAGCATGTGCGATAAGGTATAAATGGCCTTAGATTTAGCCGGTGAGAGTCCACAAGGGCGAATTATGGCTTGAATTTCATCAACCGAACATTGAATCATTTCCTGTGGTGTTTTCGCTTTGGCAAATAGTAGGGGTGTGATTTTATTGACTCGTTCATCGGTACACTGCGCGGATAATAACACCGCAATAAGAAGGGTGAAGGCATCCTCGTGATCTAATGGAACGGGGGTTTCTGGATAAAGGATATCCAGTTGCTCTTGAATATACAGCGCTTTTTCTTTTTTAGTCATGGCCAGTTTCCTAAGGTTAAAATCGATAAAATACGTCCGTTCATGATTAAAAAAACGAGGGTCATTGGAAATACAATATACATACAAAACCATGATCCAAGGACGAGAAGAACACCCTTCCTTCGAATGAAAACCATCCCAATCGAAAACATAAAAAATAGGTATAGTACGATGCGCGCCCAATAAAAGGTAAAGTGGATGGGGACTACCTCTTTTGTCCCAAAAGCATCATGAATTAAATATTGATTGGAGCGACAAAGTGCGGTTTGATAGACCGTAATATCAGGATGTAAAATAAACTTACTGGGATAATAATTAGCGGGAAACAGCGTCATGCCCCCTTCGGTATTTATTTCATTCACACGCGCCCCTTCAAAACTTTGGTAGCGGGTTCGATTGAAATTCTTAACGCGGTCTCGTACAGCCACGGATGGCAAAAATTCATCGGCAAGTAAGGCAAGGAAACATACGAGTGAAAGCACACCAATCGCTCTAAGTATCCGTCGCTTACTTCCTTGTAAAAAACTGTGATAAAACGCATCCAACTCCTGTTCTTGTTCCTTACGCAGCCGTTCGTATCGCTCCCACGCCTTACGGTGAAAATCTTGGTTCCTTTCCTGCGCATTTTGATAACTCGAAGGCCTTGTTGTATGGTTCGGAGGGGTACGGTTCGTACTAAAATCCTTTTTAAGAATTCGTTCGTATGCATCTAGTAAGGTTCGAAACGTTTCCGTTGCTTTTTCGTCGGGATTTAAATCGGGATGGTATTCTTTTGCCAAGGCGCGAAAGCGTTTTTTGACCATAGCGTCACTGCTGCCTTCAGGCAACCCCAATATGCTATAGTAATGGCTTCCACTCATGGCTTTTTGCCGCTTCCCACAGACGACGGCGGTCTAATTTACCCGATTTTGTTCTAAAAAAAGAAGGATGTACTTGAAATTTTCTCGGATGAACACTTGAAGGTAAAGCAATGTGTTGAAGGGCATCCTTAATTCCGATAGCATATTCCGCTTCAAAAAGGATTCCTACACTTTGACCGAAAACGTCGTCTTCATAGGGAACTACCACAAATGGAATAGCTACGCTTTCGGATAACGCCGTTTCAATGGTTTCTGGGTTCATTTTTTTTCCATTTATGTTCATCATGAAATCCGCTCTTCCCAAAAAAAGAAATCGTTTTTCGTCAATTAGACTTACTATATCAGAAGTTTCAATGGTCTTAAAGGAAAAGTCTTGCGAATGAATGACTAAGCGGTCTTCATTGGTGGAAAATTCCAATCCTGGTAAGGCACAAAAAGGGGCGTCAAATCCATCAGAAAAGGACCGTAACGCAACATGGGAAACCGTTTCTGTCATACCGTAGGTGTGAAATGATTTCTTCCAGTAATCCCTTATGGCGTTGAATTGCATGTGCGTAATGGGCGCCCCACCGACCAATACGGTAGCCTGTTGATTTTGTATAGAAACCTTTCCAATCGACTGATAGGCCTGTAGCGGTACTAAGGATAAAAAATCGAGTTCGATAGCGAGCCCACGAAGCGGTTCCGAATTAACAGGAAGAATATGCAGATTTAGGTTACCAATCAATGCGCGAACTACCATCATTTTTCCAGCAATGGTTTCGGTCGATAACGCTAGGCCTGCATGGGCGCCAGGTTTTATTCCCAAGGTATCCAACGTTTTCTTTGCTGAAATGCGCATGTCCTCTTTGTGGAGCGCAATGGATTTTGGTTCACCAGTACTCCCCGAACTGAAACAATGGATGCATTCCTCTTGGTTTTGCCAAACCTTTAGAAAAGCGTTAACCTCTTCTTCTCGGGACCGATCGTGATAAATCCAAACCATATTAATATTCGATATCTAAATCAAAACGATTTCTCAAGGTATGGATGTTATGATTTTTTCGAGCTAAGGCGTTGTATTTGTCTTTTCCTGTAATTGGTTTAGACTCTTTTTCTTGTTCTTCGGTAATTTGCAATTGAATCGTTAGAAATCCATTGTTCAATTCTTCCTTCAAAAATTCGGAAAATGCTACGAGTAAAGGTTTAATGTATTCCACTTGAACGGAATTGTCCAACAACAAGGTGATGGTTTCTTCCGAAACCAAGGGGTCCCGTTTAATAAGGGCATGATAAAACGTATCCTTACCTTGATCCTTGACAATATGCGCGTATTTTCTTAGTGCGGTACGAGCCATTTCTGGGGTAAACCCAAAACGAGGCAATTGTTCTTCGGGGAGTTGCTTTTGTCCTTGTTTTACCGCTTCGAGTTGTG
Organism: uncultured Flavobacteriales bacterium; assembly: GCA_903823565.1. GTDB lineage: Bacteria > Bacteroidota > Bacteroidia > Flavobacteriales_D > Crocinitomicaceae > UBA952. The sequence continues at coordinate 3,462 of CAIJTF010000024.1, read as the reverse complement.
CCTTTATGCTCAATTGTACAGGGGATCGTTGTCCTGTCGGACGGGCTAAAACAGGATCTTTAATAGGGGCCGCGGCCTGCGGAACGGGAGGTTTGCTTTGTTTTTCCTCCGGTTTTTGTTTTCGTAGCGATTGATCCGGGAATGGAAGAATCTCAATCGGGTCCGTCAGTCCTTTTTTTTTTCAGACGGCTGTTGTAACGAACCGAGCTCCATAAGGGATATTTCCAGGAGAAGGCGTTGGTTTTTGGCACTTTTGTAATTGACATCCGCCTTACTCAACACATATAAAGCCCGTGTAAGTTGATCTTTAACCCAACCTTTTGCCTGTTCGCCGTAGCGTTGTACTACTGTATCCGGTAAATCCAGTAAGGGGAGGGTGCGTTGGTCTTGGACCATCAAAAGGTTCCGAAAATGATCCGCTAAACCAAGAAGAAATTGATGCCCATCAAACCCTTGATTAATAATGTCATTCAAAATCATAAGCGAACCCGAGATGTCTTCCTTGTTAAAGTAATCTACTAACTTAAAATAGTAGTCATAGTCTAGCACATGAAGGTTTGAAAGAACGTTTTGATGGGTGATTTGACCGTGACCAAAAACCGAAAGTTGATCAAAAATGGAAAGTGCATCGCGCAATGCTCCATCCGATTTCATCGCAATGAGATGCAAGGCTTCTTCTTCGGCAGTTATGCGCTCTTTTTGGGCAATTTTACTCAAATGCTGTGCAATGTCCTTTACAGTAATTCGGTTGAAATCAAATATTTGACAACGCGATAAAATCGTAGGGATAATCTTGTGTTTTTCTGTTGTGGCTAGAATAAAAATGGCGTGGGCAGGTGGCTCCTCTAACGTCTTTAAAAAGGCGTTGAAAGCCGAAACCGATAACATGTGAACCTCGTCGATGATGTATACCTTGAAATTACCGAGTTGCGGAGCGATCCTCACTTGGTCGATTAATCCACGAATATCGTCCACGGAGTTGTTGGATGCGGCGTCCAATTCAAAGACATTAAGGGAACTTCCACTGTTAAAGGATAGGCAAGAATCGCATTGATCGCAAGCCTCAACGGTTTCCGTTCGGTTAAAACAATTTATGGTTTTAGCAAGAATTCTGGCGGTGGTTGTTTTCCCAACACCACGAGAACCACAAAATAAAAAGGCCTGAGCCAATTGATTGTTTTTGATGGCGTTTTTCAACGTGCCTGTGATCGCTTCCTGTCCAACCACCGTATCAAAGGTTTGGGGACGGTATTTTCTCGCAGATACCACAAATTCGCTCATAGGACAAAAATAAACGATTCCATGGGATTAGGACCTCGTTTACAGGCCTTGTTGATAATTTTTTATTTTTTCAAAATAAAGATACCTACTCAAGAGAAAATATTATGCTTATTTGAACAGTCAAACTTAATTATCATTTTGAATATCCTCCGCCGTTCTTCCATAATTCAGTCTCCGAGAAAATTACAGAATAGGGATAATCTTCATCAGACATGCCGTCTGAAGCTCGTTCCTTGCGAATGGTAACTTTAAAAATTTCACCATTTTCATCTTTATATTTTATTATTTGCTCTTTTGCAAATTCATTAAACGGAGTCAATAGAATATAAGAAGTTTTTTCTTCATTAACCGTATATAAAACCTCATCTTTGGTAAGATATAAATCCCAAAAAGGTTCAGTTCCCTGTCCATGAAATTCAACTATTTCGCTATTATTGGTTATCAATTTAAGTAATTCGTTTGCGTTTGTTGGACGTGTTTTTTGTACATCATTTTGTGGGGGTACTGACAATTCCTCTTGAGTTGAAACCTCAGGAGTGATTTTTTCTGTAGTATTCGAATCGATATTTTTATTTGTGGGGTTGATATACCCAGTATTATTTTCGGTACAGGAATGAACACAAACGGTAAGTATAACTAACAAAAATAATCTTGCTGAATTTGTCATAGTGTCAATTAATTTCTTGTAGCCTTACCCTTTTTGTAGCCTTACCCTTTTGGTAAACTTCCCAGTTTTTCAGACAATTTAAAATCATTAAATTTAAATTGTGAGGTCCTCCCAATTCTTAGGACATGTTAGAACTAGAGAATTCAGGTGTATGAGGTCCTCCCAATTCTTAGGACATGTTAGAACTAGAGAATTCAGGTGTATATGAGTGCAAGTTAATAAATTCTTCAGGAGTTAAATCATCAAGAGAACTATGGGGACGAAAAAAATTATAATCATCTCTCCATGAATTGATTTTCATCCGAGCGTCATCCAAGGATAGAAACCAATTGACAGATAAACATTCATCACGAAATTTCCCGTTAAAACTTTCAACATAAGGATTATCTGTTGGTTTACCAGGGCGAGAGAAGTCGAGTATGACGCCATTTTCGTAAGCCCATCGATCTACTTCTTTAGAAATAAATTCACTGCCGTTGTCACATTGAATTCGCTCTGGAATTAAGCCTTCTAAGACCTTTAAATGCTCAAGTTGATCAACTACATCAGCCCCTTTCATTGACTGCCCCACAGCTAAACTATGGCATTTTTTACTAAAATTATCCACTATACTTAAGATCCTGAATTTAGACCTGTCAAACAAGGCATCTTGAACAAAATCCATACTCCAAACTTTGTTTACGCTATTATTTTCTACTCTTTCAAGTCGGTGTGCACCTGCACGATTTCTTCGAGGTCTTTTGGTTCTAAGGTTCAACCCCTCCTCCTTATAAATCCTGTATACACGCTTGTGATTATCTGTAAATCCTTCACGTCTTAGCAATACAAAAATGCGCCAGAATCCATATCTAATACGTGTTTTAGCGATCTCCATGATGCGCAGCCGAAGGAAATCATCATTCTTTTCTGCTGATCTGTAATAAAACATGGAACTAGAAAGCAATAAACACCTACATGCCCTTCTCACTGATATCCGGTACTCATCAATGAGCCAACATGAGATATCTCTTCTCTGAGAAGGGCTTAAAGCTTTTTTTTAATCACATCTTGTAACATTTGTTTGTCCAAACTTAAATCAGCAACAAGCTTTTTTAGTTGATAATTTTCCTCTTCCAGCTGCTTTAACTTACGCAATTCGGTTAGTCCAAGACCGCCAAATTTCTTCTTCCAATTAAAAAATGTGGCTTGTGAAATACCCATTTTGCGACATATTTCATCCGTTTTAACACCCGTTTCCGACTGTTTGATGGCAAAAATGATCTGAGATTCTGTGAATTTTGATGTTTTCATTGTGTCAATTTAAGTTAAAAAAATCAGTTTTGACACCTGAAAAACTCTATTTTTATATGCTTCGAATTATTGGGGGGAGGTCACTAGGATATTCTATAATGCCTTTAATTGGTTTAAAAAATGAATTAGAATCGGGTGAATTAAGCATTCAACCCATTCGCGGGCTTCCTATACACAGTGAGTGGCAGTTAATTTCTTTACGTGGTAAACGGCATGGGCCTGTG
>CAIJTF010000023.1 GCA_903823565.1 uncultured Flavobacteriales bacterium | reverse complement strand
TTGCCGTTCCGATGACCGCAAAATTCCCGGGCGATTCTTCTCGTTCAATTTGCACTAGGTTGGTTCCTGCATTTTGATCTACGTAGACCCTGATGTCAACCTCCGAACCGTTGACACTAGCCGCTTGCAAATAGTGAAATGCAGGGGACCCAGGCAAAGGTATGGTTACCGTAAAAGGATTGGAAAACACCGAATTGCCGTTGCTTAAATTGGCCTGTACATAAAAGGTGTAGGTATTTCCTCCGAGCATGCTCAGTGTGGTGAACCACGATTCACTTCCGGCTCCTGACGAGGAGAATTGTAATGTCAATTGCCCATTTTCATAGGTAAAAACGTCAAAATTCACCCCAGCCCAACCTTGGTAAGGCGACCAATCAAGGTAAACCGATTGATTACAGGCATTCACCATGCCATTCAAGTAGACCACCTGGTGTATCGGTGACTTTCCTGAGGTTTGAAAGGTAACAGGGACGGAATTAGTGAGGCAGGAATCAAAGGCCGCAACTGAAAATTGATTGGTTGAACCTGGAATGGGTGCCATGGTGTAGGTGGTGTTGCTGATACCCCAAACGGTATCAATCTCTACCAGCGCTCCGCCGGGGCCAACCATGTAAATAACGTACCCGTAGGTATCGGGTTGATTGTTTTGGTTCCATGTTAGGACAATGTTTCCCGTTGCCGGGTCATACCCAACGCCTTCAATGCTTGGAATGGATGGCGTTAACATATCCTCAAATTGATCGGATGGAACATTGGATTCAAATACACAATTTCCATGTGGATAGGTGATTTGATACGCTAAGGTGCCGTTACAAATACGCACCGTATCTTTGTAGAACAAGGTATTATAAGGAACGCTGTCGTACAATACCCAGGCACCATTGTTGACCTGTTGGTGGATGTAAAAATAACCGCCCAAGTTAGAAGCAGAAGGGGCATTCCACTGCAAAATAGCGGTTCCATTGTTGGGGTTTAAAAGTTGTAAAACGATGGGGCGTAGGGTATCGCTGAATTTGGTGATGCTGCCGTTGCAACCTGACACAACGCCGAGGTAAAAATCTTGGTTCGCCTGGTTCGAGGGGATGGAGAAACTTGTACTGTTGATGGCATTTAGGGTTGCAAGTAACCCATTCTGAAGAGAGTACAACTGGTAGGAAACAAAACTGTTCTGTGGGTCAGACACGGCATTCCATCCAAGGGTATAAACCCCATTGGCAAAGCTAATGCATTGGAGGGAAGGTGCTGAAATAATACCCGGATTCAATACATTAATTTGAATGGTAGCATAGGAGATTCTTGGAACTTGACAAACGTTGTCTTGGGCTTTAAATACGAAATAATAGGGAACGGATTCCGCCACAATACCAAAAGAGTTTGTCAAATGATTACAATCGGTTTGCCACGTAAAAGGCACGTTGGCTTGACCAACTCCTGTGGTAGGAATTCCGCTGGTGAATGCACACGGTTGAATATCACATCCCGTCGAAGCCGTGAAATTAGTTCCAAACATAGGGCCAGTGGCGCTAAGGGTAACCGATTGTAGGGCACCGTTTTGCAAAAAACCGTTGTCGCTGGCTAGCATGTTGAAATTCACCAAAGTACCTGCATCTACATTTGTAACGAAGGAGTTCCCTGAAAAAGGTGCCGTAAATTGGGGTGCATTATTTGCTTGACATGGAACGACAATCAATTGCATTTCTCGTTCTACTTTAGCGATTAATTGACCTTGTCGATAGGAAGAAACCTGAATTTTAATCACATAGTTCCCTTGTAAAGTGGAGGTGAAAGACAATTCACCGTTTTGGGCGTTTAATTGGGCAGGGATACTTCCTGGACTTGTGGTATTGTTGGGCGTAGGGGAGGTGAAGCTAAAACCTGGGTCAAAGGGCACAGGAGCCGGATTGGTTGGGGGATTAAATACCCCTTGAGGAAAATGGTTAAGGGGAGTCGCAAATTCAATAAATAGGGAGTCGAAATCGGGGTCAATGGCATTCATATTATAAACGAAAGGATCGCCAACACAACTAACAAAATAAGGGGCTTGAAGGAATTGTGGTGCGTTATCGTAACAGCCACTGTTTGGTCCTACTGCATACATGGTGGCACTCAAGGTCATCCCGTAGGTGGAAGGATTGCTCAAATTGGTAATGGCATTGGATCGTGCGAAGTTCTCATAGGTAAAAATCCATCCTTGCGGTGGGGGAGTGCCAGAGAGTTGGATTTCGTTGGATCGGTAAATGACCTTTTCGGTAGCGCCAAAACCATTTCCGCCACCACTTCCTGTTCCACAATCCAACGGAGGGGGACCTCCTGAAACTTGTAGGCAACTGGGCGAAATATCTACACGGCTAATAAAGTTAAGGGTAATTGTTGTTAGGGTAGGATGGTTCCATACGCGTAAATCTTCGGTAATCACATTGACTTCAGCGCCGTTGCAATCCCGGTAAAAGACCAACTCAAAAAGGTATCCGCCGTTTCCACCGCATTTCCACGTGATTTCTCCACCCATCACATGCGAAGCAAAGGATAGATTAAATCCTATTAGAAATAAACTGAAAAGTAAGAAATATCTCATGCGCGCGTGAGGTAACGTATAGTTACCGAGAAAATTGTACGATTATAAAGGAAAGAAGTTGCTATCCCGCGGTAACAATCAACATTTCTTCTGAATTTAAGTGAATTGAAGCCGTTTCCATGATTTCCGCTGAGGTAATTCCTTCAATGGTGCGCAAGGCATTTTGATAGAAGGCGTAATCCAGTCCTCTAATTTCCGCCATTGAAAATAAATCCATCATGGCAAAGGGGCCATCGGCGCTTCGAAGGAATTGACCGGATAAATAATTCTTCACCAAGCTCAATTCGTCCTGGGGAACTAATTCCGTTCGCATGCGTTCGATTTCCGCGTTAATTTGAACCAAGGTGTCCGCTAAAAATTCATTCCCAACTTCCGTCGCAATGACAAAATATCCGTTGGATTGATTCTCTCCAAGATAACTCCCGATGCCATACGTATAGCCTTTGTCTTCTCGAATATTCGACATCAATCGACTTCCGAAGTATTCGCCCAAGATCGTATTAACCACGGTCATTTTATGGTAATCCGGATGAGATCGGTCAAACAGTATTTTACCCATTCGAATGCCAGTTTGTACCACATCCGCTTTCTTTACTTCAATGCGTTCAATGCTTGGCGTGTAGTTGATGGGGGGTAACGATTTTACTTCCTTAGTCCATCGTGTAAAACACTGCAAAATTCGGTCTAATTGCGCTGCGCTTGGATTCCCAACCCAATTGATTTTTCGCAGTCCTTTTTTAAAATATGTTTCAAAAAATGCTTGGATGTCAGTTCGGGTAACCCCATCAAAATCGGCTGGTTGATTAATCCTACCGTACGGTGTTCCTTTAAAGAGGTGTTCTTGTAAGCCGCGCTGGGCCAGGGTGCTTACTTTTTCGAGTGACACCATTAAGTGTTGTTTTCGCTCCGCTTTCAGTTGTATTAATTCGGTTTCCGGGAAGTTTGCATGATAAAGCGCTTCCTCAATGATCGGGACTAATTGATCCATGGATTCATTCAACCCGAATATGTTTAGGTAGGCATAATCAGCGCTTATACTGGCATTGAAATACCCCCCGTGGTCATCAATCATATCGTTGATTTCTGCCATGGTTTTGTCGGCGGTACCTGCTAAAAGCATTCCAGTGGTTAATCCAGCCACAGGTTTTTCATCGTATATAGAGCCTGCGTCAAAAATCAATTCCAATTTAACAGCTTCGCTGGTTTCATTGCGCATTAAATAAACAGGTACACCCGCCGGTGTGAGGTAACGCTCCGGTTCAATGTAATTAATGTCATTGGATAGCGAGACCGAAGGGGCCTGCGAACGGTTTAAGTTATCTGTCATGTTAGTTAGATTCAGATGCTATAAATAATCGGGAGCAATTGCTTGTGTTAAAGAGCGACTTGGCATAATCTTGTAAATGAACTGCTTCGATGGCATTGTAGATCGCTTCTTCTTCGTTGATTCCATGCGCATCGCCTAATAATTCGAAGAACGAAAGATTCATCGCCCGGTTTAAAAGTCCTTGTTCTTGAAATGCTTTAGAGGTCTTCCCTTTCATGCGCAGCCTGTTTAAATCAGGGGTGGAAATCAAGGTGTTTTTGAAGGTTTCCAGTACGTCCCATAATGCTTCATCTAAGGCCTCGAAGGTTTTTCCAGGCATAAGCTTGCCAGAAACTATAAATAAGCCTTCATCGAGCGATCCCAAGATGTAGGCATTGATTTCATGAACCAGCGCCTTGTCTTTTTTAAGGCTCAAATACAACTTTCCTGATTTGTCTTTTCCTACTTCATCCGAGAGTAAGTCGGCAAGGTAATATCCTTCCGATTTACGTTCCGACATTTTAAAAGCGTAATAGAACGCTGAAGCCGGTACGTTTCGCTTAAGCGTCAAGGTTCTATATTCGTTTTGCGGCGGTTCCTGCATCAAGATCCGAGCTCCTTTCTTTTTCCCTGGGATGTTTCCATACCACTTGGATACCAAGTCTTCGATTTGATTATTTTCGTAGTTTCCTGCAATCGTTAGTATGGCATTTCCGGGGTGATAATGTGTCCCAAAAAAGGAACGCACATCATCCATGGTGGCTTGTTCAATGTGGCTGATTTCTTTTCCAATCGTAGCCCATTGATACGGATGGACGTTATACGCCAAAGGTCTTAACTCCAACCATACATCGCCATAGGGTTGGTTTAAATAGCGTTGCTTAAATTCTTCAATGACCACGCTGCGCTGCACCTCTAAGCTTTTATCAGAAAAGGCGAGCGATAACATGCGATCACTCTCAAGCCACAAGGCGGTTTCAATATTTTGAGATGGAAGCACATCGTAATAGTTGGTGATATCGTTGCTTGTAAAAGCATTGCTTTCGCCACCTGCCCGTTGAAGGGGACCATCGAAATCTGGAATGTTAATCGATCCTCCAAACATCAGGTGTTCGAAAAGATGGGCAAACCCCGTATGGTTAGGGTCCTCGTCGCGCGCTCCAACATCGTATAGCGTGTTGACAACCGCCATGGGCGTATTTTTATCCTCGTGAAAAATAACTTTTAGTCCATTTTCAAGGGTAAAACGGTGGAATGAAATCATTTTATAAAAGTAGTGTTTTAGCGGTTAGGGCACGGTGGTATTCCTCCATTAGCTCCTTTACAATGTCCGAAGCAGGCTTGATTTCCTTTATCATAGAGGAAACTTGACCTACCTCCAATTCACCATTCACCAGATCGCCTTCAAACATACCTTTTTTTGCCCTTCCTCTGCCTAAATGTGCGGCCAACGCTTCGGTCGTTCCCTTTCGCTCATAAATTGCCTCAATTTCTCTTGAAAAGGCATTGTCTAGCAAACGTACGGGAGTAAGTTCTTTCAGGGTCAGTTTGGTTTCCCCTTCTTCGGCTTGAAGCACACGTTTTTTAAAGTCAATGTGGGCACTCGATTCATGGCTAGCGAGGAAGCGGCTTCCTACTTGAACGCCATCGGCACCCAATATCATGGCGGCCAACATGGCTTTTCCACTACCGATTCCGCCTGCCGCAATAAGGGGTATATCTATGGCTTCACGAACGGAGGGAATAAGGCATAGAGTGGTTGTTTCTTCTCTTCCATTGTGTCCTCCAGCCTCGAAACCTTCAGCTACGACGGCATCCACGCCAGCGTCTTGGGCCTTGAGGGCAAATTTTTTGGAAGAAACGACATGAACCACCGTGATTCCTGCTTCTTTAAGCCGTTTGGTATGCGTTTTTGGATTTCCTGCAGAGGTAAAGACAATGGGTACTTCGTGTTTGATGATGAGGTCAAGGTGTTGTTCAATGTTGGGATAAAGTAAGGGTACATTTACGCCAAAGGGGTTCTGGGTAGCCTGTTTGCAGCGTTGAATATGAAGCTCGAGAACCTCTGGATACATCGATCCGGAGCCGATTAACCCCAATCCACCTGCGTTCGAAACTGCTGATGCCAACTCCCATCCTGAGCACCAAATCATGCCCCCTTGTACGATGGGATGACTTATGTTAAAAAGTGATTTAACCCGGTTCATGCAACGAAAAATTTGTCCTGTAAAAGTACAAAATTCATCCTGCCTCGTCTTTCGTTTTTTTAGGTCAATAAATTCAGTATTTTTATTGCGATGAAGTATGCATTCCTGCTCGGTATTTTTTTACTTTTTTGGGGCCTAAATTGGTCTCAGAAAACCAAAGGAAAATTAACTCCTTTGCCCTTGGTCAATAACGGAGTGCTCATTGAAAATAAAGGACAATGGGTCGATCCCGTTCTCTTTATGGCAAAAAAAGAGGGAGGGAAATGGTGGGTTATGGAAAACAAGTTCATCTACCACCTTCAGGATTTTAGTGCCTTGGCACATGGGCATGAAAAAATGGACCGCGGAATGCAACAAACTGTGGTGCACGCAAATTTTATGGGGTCCAAACCCCTGTCTGAGGTCGTTAAAAAAGGCAAAACAGCTTTTTACTACAATTATATGCTGGGGAAAGATTATTCCCATTGGGCTTCGGAGGTACATGGATATACGGAGGTCATTCGCAAAGAGCTTTACGATGGAATTGACTTAAAAGTCGGGGTTCGTGACAAGGAACATGAATACAGTTTTTTACTTGCCCCAGGAGCCAACCCAAAGGACATTAAGATTGACTACTTCGGGCAAAAAAAAATTGGAGTGAACCGCCAAGGGAGCCTCGTTTTATCTACGGATATTGGAACGATTGAGGAACAGAGATTGTTGGCGTACCAGGTCATCAATGGGGTTCGGAAAAACGTACGCTGTTCCTTTGAGGTGAATGGAAGTACCGTTGGGTTTAATGTAGGTAATTACGACCTCCAGTATCCACTAATTATTGATCCCGTATTGGTATTTGCTACTTACAACGGTGCGGTTTCGGATAATTTCGGAATGACCGCTACCTACGGAAGCAATGGGGAGGCTTTTTCAGCGGGCATGGTCTATGGAAATAGCTTTCCAATTCCCAATGGAACCGCCTTTGACCCAACGGGGAATTTTACCGCACCCGTCAATCTTGGCATTTTTGGGATTACGGATGTCTTCATTACCAAGTATAACAGTACGGGAACGGCCTTGTTGTGGGCAACGTATTTGGGGGGAGGCACTACAACACAAGGTACGGAGACAGCGCATAGTTTAATTTGTGATTCCCTTGACAACGTTTTGTTGTTTGGAGCCACTTCAAGTACCGATTTTCCAACTACACCGGGTGCATTCCAAACGAACCATGCAGGGGGAACCTTGGCAAATTTCGATTTCAATGGAGTTTATTTTCAAAACCAAGGTTCCGATATATTCATTTCGAAGATCAGTGCGAATGGACAAAATCTATTGGCCTCAACCTATGTAGGGGGGTCGGGTAACGATGGCGTAAATTACAAAGTCACCTCCTTGCCGTATAATGGTGCAATCCTGTATGATTCGTTAACAACGAATTACGGAGATCAGTTTAGAGGAGAAATCATGCTCGATGCCACAGGAAATGTGCTAATCGCTTCGTGCACTCGGTCCTTGAATTTTCCCTTGATGAATCCATTTCAACCAGCCTTAGCAGGGGGGCAAGATGGTGTCATTTTTCGGTTAAATCCATCGTTAACGGCGCTTCAATTTTCGTCTTATTATGGAGGATCCCAAAACGATGCTTGTTATTCGGTCAAGGTAGATACCTTGAATAATATTCTTACGTGTGGCGGGACTTCTTCTTCCAATTTAACCGGAATAAATGGTCTAATGGGAAGCTACCAGGGTGGGAAGGCTGATGGATTTGTGATAAAAATTAATCCATCGGGTACTGTACTACTTGCAGGGACCTATTTGGGAAGAACACAGTACGATCAGGCTTTTTTTGTAGAAATTGATCGAGACAATAAGGTGTATGTGCTAGGGCAGTCGGTGGGCGGAACTTTTCCCATTTGGAATGCGCCGTACAACAATCCAAATTCCAGCCAATTCATCATAAAGCTATCGGATAATTTAGGAACCAACCTTGCTTCCGCCACCATAGGAAATGGGTCTCCAGGCATTAACATTTCGCCGTCAGCTTTTTTGGTGGACATTTGTGGAAACATGTATGTTTCGGGATGGGGTGCTAATATTTTACAGGGCACACCCCTCGCTGGAATGCCAACTACCGCAAATGCATTTCAAGCCACCACAACGGGTTTTGATTTTTATTTAATGACGATTGAACACGATTTTTTGAGTTTGTTGTACGCAACCTATATGGGAGGTCCCAATGCAACGGAACACGTGGATGGAGGGACGAGTCGTTTTGATAAAAATGGGGTGGTGTATCAATCGGTATGTGGAGGTTGTGGGGGATGGAGCGACTTTCCTACGACTCCCGGGGCATATTCTAGTTTGAACAACAGTTCTAACTGCAACAATTTACTTTTTAAATTTGATTTTCAACTTATTCCGTCGGCACAATTCGTGGCAAATCAGACGATGGGCTGTGAAGATTTTCAAGTGACGTTTAATAATTTCTCCTCGCAAAACGATGATTATTTATGGGATTTTGGGAATAATAATACTACCTCAACCATTTTTAATCCAACCATTACGTATACCGATCCTGGGGTATATCAAGTGTTCCTCTATGTTACGGATAGCATCTGTAATTTGACCGATACCGCTGAAATTACGATTACCGTGTTGGATTCCATCCAATTTACCCTTTTCGACACCCTAGGGTTGTGTTCCAACCAACCGTATACTTTGGGAATCAGTACGAACGGAACTGCGAGTACCATTATTTGGTCGCAAAGTCCGACGTTTGTTCCGCCATTAAACAATCCGAACGACTCAACCATTCTTATTACCAGTGCCAATCCTGGTTGGTATTATGTAAGCGCTTCCAACACCTTTTGCGAACGCACGGATAGCGTTTTTGTCCAATTTGATGTACCTGTGCTGGCGAATTATCAACCAAGTTTGGAGAATGGGTGTAGCCCCGTTACCATACAATTCAATAACTCATCTACTGTAACAAGCAACTTTTACTGGGATTTTGGTAATGGGGTGGTGGATTCAGTTACTTTTGAACCTCAAGTTACCTATCCCTCGCCGGGCCAATACTTGACTCAATTGATTATCTTCGACTCGATTTGCAATACATCGGATACCGCTTCTATCACGATATCGGTGTATCCATCGGTTTCTTTTTCATTACCCAATGTCCTTTATTTATGTTCTGATTCTACGGTTGTTTTGTCGCCAACCGCCATTACCGGTGGGGCAAACGATTTTATTTGGTCGAGTACCAACCAGTTTTTAGATACCTTGAATGCTTCGGTTACGGATTCCACCTTAGAATTACTCGTGCCTACCAGCGGATGGTATTATTTCAGGGCGAGCAACGGAGATTGTTCCATGGTAGATTCTATACAAATTACTGTTTTTTCGGAATCAATATCCATACTGGGTCCCGATTCGGTTTGTCTAAATACACCAACGGTCTATACGGGGACGAATACAAGTCAAGCCCCTTTCTCGTATGGGTGGGGTCCCATAACCATTATTCAAGGGCCATCAAATCAGAGTAGTGTAACGATTATGCCTCCTCAAGCCCAGTACCTTTATTTGGAGGCTACGAGTCCCAATGGATGTATTGTGGAAGATTCTATATACGTAAGTGTTTCCTACATTAATCCTGCACTGGTAACAGCGACAGCATCTCCCCCTGTAGTGAATCCTGGTACTTCGGTAACGCTGACCGGCACTCCTTCTGGTCTTCCAATTTACCAGTGGGTTCCCGCTTTACCTGTTCTAAACCCAACTGCGCAAAATACAGAAGCCGTGGTTGATGAAACTACGGTATTTACCCTCTTGGTATCGGATGGTGTGTGTACAGTAAGCGACACCACCGTGGTGAAGGTCTACGAGATTATTTGCGATGGACCATACGTCTATGTGCCCAATGCCTTTTCACCAAATAACGATGGGAACAACGATGTTTTATATGTGAGAGGACTGTTCGTAGAGAAAATGGTTTTTAGAGTGTTCGATCGATGGGGCGAGATGGTCTTCGAATCGACCGATGTCAATTTCGGCTGGGATGGTCGGTTTAAAGGTAGAAAATTAGATCCTGATGTATACGACTACTACTTGCAAGTAACGTGTTACGGCGGGTTAGAAAACATTCTCAAAGGAAACGTAACGTTAATGAAATAAGGCAATCCATGAAAAAAATCATCACCCCCAAATCAGAAAAATTCTTAGAACAATACCTCAACAACGCCAGTCCAACGGGTTTTGAATCGCCCGGACAAAAGTTGTGGATGGATTACATACGTCCGTATGCGGATGAGTTCATTACGGATAATTACGGTTCTGTGGCTGCGGTGATCAATCCCGGGAAACCCTACAAAGTGGTGATTGAAGCGCATGCCGATGAGATTTCATGGTTCGTACATTACATCACCAGCGATGGCTTTATCTACTTGCGAAGAAATGGCGGTTCGGACCACATGATTGCCCCGTCGAAACGCGTGAATATTCATACCGATAAAGGCATTGTTCGGGCGGTATTTGGATGGCC
>CAIJTF010000022.1 GCA_903823565.1 uncultured Flavobacteriales bacterium | reverse complement strand
CCTTCTATTTTCTCCGTTGGAGAGGCCTCGCGCAATTTTTCAACCATCAAGCGCTGTTCCTTATTGGCTAATTTCTGTAAGGCTACATACAGCAACGTTTTTTTATCGCTCAATATATCTCCTCCTACTTGCTTTCCAAAGGTTTTCGCATCTCCAAAGGCATCGAGTATATCGTCAGTGATTTGAAAGGCCATACCTAAGGCCTCACCTAAGCCGTAAAGCGCTTTCAAGTCTTCTGGCTTCGCCTCGCCAAGTATGCCGCCAAAAGCGCAAGCACACCCCAACAAAACAGAGGTTTTTAAGCGAATCATTTCTAAATACGCCTCCTCAGTGACATCGTTTCTTTGCTCAAAATCCATATCCATTTGCTGACCCATACAAACTTCCTTAGCCGTTTTGTTCAAAAGCGAAAAAAGAGGATAGGATTTCTCTGGGGCATAGTGCTCTAATTGTTCGTAGGCATGAACCAACAAGACGTCTCCCGAAAGGATTGCAATGGGGGCATTCCACTTTTCGTGAACGGTTGCTAATCCTCTGCGCAAGGGTGCTTTATCCATGATGTCGTCATGTATCAACGAGAAATTATGAAACAACTCTATGGCACTCGCTGCGGGCATGGATTCGGATTCCGGCACTGAGAATAGTTCTCCACATGCAACGGTAAATAGCGGCCGAACCCTTTTGCCGCCCAAGGCGATGAAGTATCGAATTGGATCGTATAAGTTATTGGGTTGGGTTGGGAAATCTAGGGTTGAAAGATGGCTTTCAATGGTTTTGATTCGATTGGTGAGCTCTTTCATGCACGTTTTATCAAACTGAGTAAATAATTTCCATAACCACTCTTAACAAGAGGAGCGGCTAATTGTTTTAATTGCTTTTTATCGATAAAACCATTGCGGTAGGCTATTTCTTCGATACAACCCACCTTTAATCCCTGGCGTTCTTCAATTACTTGAACAAATTGTCCTGCTTGCATCAAGGAGCTAAACGTTCCTGTATCTAACCAAGCCGTTCCTCGGTCTAATATGGCAACTTTTAATTTTCCTTGACGCAGGTATGCGGCATTCACATCGGTAATTTCATATTCTCCTCGTTCCGAGGGCTTTAAGTTTTTCGCAATCTCTACTACGGAATTTTCATAAAAGTAGAGTCCCGGTACAGCAAAGTTAGATTTTGGACTTTTTGGTTTTTCCTCAATGGATACCGCCCGATTTTCTTCATCGAATTCAACCACCCCATAACGTTCTGGATCGCTCACATGATATGCAAAAACAATTCCTCCTTTGGGATTTACATTTCCACTCAACAAGGAATCTAACCCATTTCCATAAAATATATTATCGCCCAAAATCAACGCAACTTTATCTTTCCCAATAAAATCGGCCCCTATAACAAACGCTTGAGCAAGTCCGTTCGGAACATCCTGTACCGCATATTCGAAGCGACACCCAAGGGTTGTTCCATCGCCTAATAATTTTTCAAAGTGCGGTAAATCGTGCGGTGTTGAAATAATGAGTATCTCGCGAATTCCGGCACTCATCAGGGTGCTTAAAGGATAATAAATCATGGGCTTGTCATAGACCGGCATAAGCTGCTTTGAAACCGCAAGGGTTAAAGGATGTAGCCTAGTACCAGAGCCTCCCGCTAAGATGATGCCTTTCATTCGAGGATTTAATTTCTACCAAAGATAGGAAAGTGTCCTTCGCCTACCAAACTAGAGCCAACGAAACATATCGTCGAACATGCGCTTTCCCCATGGGGTATTCCCATAATCTTTTTCTAATTTTTCGCGCAATTGTTTCAAAGTAAACAATTTGCTTTTACCCATATCTACGGTAAAGTCAGCGTTTTTCGGAATTTCAACGAACTCAACTTTGTCTGCAAAATAGATGATACCCCCATCCTCGGTTGCGATTCCCAAGATAGCTCCCGGTAATCCACAAAAACCTTCAGGACCAATGGATGGAGATATGTTCGGGGCATACCATGCATAAATCCGCGTGGAATCGTTTTTTTGGTAAATGGCTTTCCGACATTCATAACCGCAAATCGTTCTTTTGCTTTGTGTAATTTTCCATGGTCTAACTGGAAGAGAATCTTTTACATAGACTTGACTTCCAAAAAAGGAAAAGATCGTTAATTGCTCTTGTTGATTCAAATATTGGTAATACTCGTTTTTGCTTGTCAACCAAGAATTTTCCTCGGGTTGCGACGGAACAACATATTTAAAAACGGAGGCCGTGTCGTTAAATCGAAGGCTGAATCGGTCGTTTTTAATTTTATTGTCTTCGTTTACAAAACGCTTCATTCGTTCGTCCTTAAATCGTTTTTGCAAATTCGTTCTTCGCGTGTAGTAAATCGTTCCGCTGGAGTAAAATTGCCCCCACGCTAGACCTTCAGAACATAAGAATAAAAACAATAGGATTGTCTTAATGCCAGCCTTCAAAGTCATCTTCTTTAGTTTTGTTTTTATTAAATCGATAGGTAAGTTTTAACAAGAAATATCGGGTGATAATTCGCGTATAATTATCGGTTATGACATTGCCATTTACCTGACGTTGCAGGTTAAGGTTTTGGTTGAGTAAATCGTAACCTTGTACGGCAATAATGAGATTCTCCGTCGGTAAGAACGTTCGCTGTATTTCTGTATTCCACACCAATATATTTCGGTTAAATCCAATGGCCCGTTGCGCATTAATGGTATACTTAGCGTCGGTAATAAGTTTGAAATGAAAAGGTAAATTCCATTTAATTTCTGCCTTGTATTCTTGCGTTGAGAAAGGAGTGCTTGAAAAGGCGTTTAAGGTGCTTTTTGGACTGGAATACGTATAGTTTTGCGAAACAGAAATCTCTAAGGAATCAAATTTGAATTCCAGCCCCAACCCACCACCAATCGATGGATTCAAGGTTATGTTTTCTTGGTTGTTGATTAAGTTCGTAAACCTCGAGAAGGAGCCATTAAAGGTTGGCATTAACTCGATTTTTCTATCCCAAACCGGAAGACCGCCTCCCGCATAAGCACTGACAAAAAAGTTGCCGTTTACATTTTCCGTTTTAGAAAACGTTCGTCCCAAATTGTCATAAATGGTATTGGTGGCAAACGCATTGTCGGTTAAGGTCGCATTGATTCCACTCCAAACATAACGGCCCGTTAAGGCTTCCCATCGATTAAATTGAAACGTGAGGGTGTGCACGTAGTTAGGCTTCAAGTTCGCGTTTCCTATTTTAATCCGGTTTGGATTCGTATTGTCTGCAACCGGTTGAATATCATTCAACGAGGGTTGATCCGACCGGGTAAAATAATTGAAGTTTAATCGTGTCCCCATTCCCGGTTTGTAGTTGTAGCTAAACCGAGGTAAAAAATTGGTTATGTTTTGTAGAATACTGGAGTCTCCAATTACATTGTAGTTGTCTAATTGGATATTTCGTATACCAACGCCAGCACTAACCGAATGTTTATTGTGCTCGTAAATCAAAGAGAGGGAACCGCGGTTCTGCAAGCGGGTGTTTTCGAACGCATTCGAAAGGGTATCAACAAGTACGGAATATACTTGTCCCAATCGATTATATGCCTTTCGTGTTTGGTAGGTATTTCCTGCTTCGAGAAAGTACTCCATTTGCATTTTCCACTTAGCGGCAATTGGCTCGGTGTAGGTGACAACGCCATAATTCAAAAAATTGCCGTTTAGGTTGTTTTTCTGTTGGTCTAAGGTGTCTGGAATTCCAGAAAACACATTTTGATTAAACAAGGTCCCAACGGTTTCGTTGTCCGTTTTGTTTAATATGTACTTAAACTGCAATTCTCTGCGCGGTTTCTTGAACTGTCGGGTTAAAACGCTTTCGAGCCGCACTGTCGTTCCCTTAGAATCGTTATTCGATTGGTTCGAGGAGGTAAAATTAGAAACTTGGGTGCTGGATAGAAACTCGTTGATAGTCGTGTTCTCAGCGGTTGACTCATCCAAGGTTATTGAGGGTTTTACCTCAAAAGTAGTCAGCGAGTCTAATTTAGCAAGAAACGAAAAGTTAATGCGATGTGAAAGGTTGTCAGAAACATTGGCACTAGAATCCCGCGTGTAGTAGGATGAATCTTGTAAAAAGTACTGGGATAAGCTGCTTTGGGTTGCATTTAACTGGTTTCTATTAAAACTATAGTTAAATCCAATTTTACCCCAGTTTTTGATGCGGTCGCTAAAATAAATCCCCGCTTTTAAGGTTTGTGGAATCCCAGAATTATTGCGCTGCGCACTTTGATCCCACATGCTCATCCCACTGTTGTCTCGCTCGTTTTCCAATCCGAATTTATTCATGTCACCAAAGCGAAAATTAGATCGCGGGGTGTTCGAATTTAAAAGGAATACAGAAAATTTCTGTTTTTTATCAAAGCGATTGAACAAAAGCTCAGATTCGTAAAAAGGAAAATTATTGGTGGGATTACCGATCAGTCCTCCATCGGTGGCCAAGGATACTTTTCCAAAATAACCCCGCTTGGCATCCTCCTTCAACTTCAAGTCCATTACTTGTATTTTCTCGTCCATTCCGGATTTATTGTCCTGTTGTTTCTTCTCATAGATTTGAACCGATTGAACGCCTTTCGCCCCGAGGTTTTTTGTGGCTATAGTAGGGTCTGAGCCAAAAAACTCATCTCCGTCCACCAACACCTGACTTATTTCCCTTCCCTGGGATGTAATTTGTCCGTTTTCATCGATTTTAATTCCGGGTAGCTTTTTTAGTAGGTCCTCAACCACCGCATTCTCCGCTACTTGGAAACTATCCGCCACGTAGACCATGGTGTCTCCTTTGAAATAAACCCTATTTTTATTGACATTGATGACGATTTCTGCAATGGTCTTTACGGGTATTCCCATCAGTACTTTCCCTAACGAAATCGTTTCTTCTGAATCCTGAGGCGATAAATAAAGCAATCGATCTTCGTAACGAGGATGTTCGATATAAACAAAATAGGTGTCTTTTTTCAAGGATAGGGAAAAGGATCCATCGGTGGAACACCGCACGTAGGATACTAAAACAGAATCTGAGGCACGAAAGGCCGTTACCACAGCTCCGGTCAACGGAGTAACGCCACTCGAGTCATAGGCGGAACCTTGAATTCGAATGTTTTGGGCATAAGTGGAAAAAATAAACAGCGAGAAGAAGGAGAGCATTATGGCACGAAGCCAATGGAGAGTAGTTTCTTTATTCATTGATTAATTGGATGCTTTGAAGGGTTTGAATTTCCATACCGCTTGCGTCCAGCCCTTTGCCAAATTCTACGCGTACCTTACGGTTATAATATTTCTTTTCGTTTTGGATGAAGGTTTGAACGGATTTATTGCTTTCATCAAAGGCCAGCGTGCTTCTATGCCCCATTCGCCCATCCGTCCCAACGATAATAAATTTTATTTCACCATTTTTAATTGTTCCTAAAAACCGAGTTTCAAAACCGCCCATTTGGTTGATTACTTGTCTGGCAGTTTCGTCTGAGAATGCTTTCAGTTCGATTTGTTTTCCCTGAGCGAAATCAAGCGAGTCCAATGTATTCGAAATTCTCTCAACGGTGGCAAAAACGGTAATATTTCCAGGGACTCCTTCATAGTAGGAAGTGATTTCCGAAACACCGTTCGTTTTTTTCCGATTGTCTGTGGCTAGATGCCTTGAAATGCGTAATGCCCCCGTAGTATCGTAATAAAAAGATGTTTTCGCGGTCAAATTAGCTTCAGTAGCCAACGCTTGTTCTAAGGTAATCTTGCGTATTTTTCGGTTTTTATCCATTAACCCCAGGGCTCCAATAATAAAATTCTGGTTATTAACATATTTCAGACTGGAAAAAGCAATTAACGCTTTATTGGAATCAATATCGGTGGCCGTTCGATCCTTGATGCGCTGCCCAGGAAACAATTCTGGTTTTTCCCTGCCCTTGCCAATTTCGGAAGTACTGTCCTTGGGAGAATTACCATTACTGGACGAAATTTCCACAGCATCATCGTTACAAGATGCGAACGAGAGAAGAATTAGTAAGAACAAAAAAAAACGCTTAAAGGACATGGGGCTAAATTAGAATTCAAAAGTACAATTTTTCATGGAATTTATTTCACCTGTCGGGTTAAACCCTTAAGTGACTAAATTTGTTCTATGGCTAAAATTTTGGCAATCGATTTTGGATTAAAAAGAACGGGTCTTGCCATTACGGATTCTCAGCAAATTTTAGCCACCCCCTTAGAAACGGTAGCTTCTGAAAAATTGATGTCACGAATTATTGAATTGGTTGAATTGGAATCGATACAAGAAATAGTATTGGGGTATCCAACACAGCTCGATGGACAACCAACCCATATTACTCAAAACGTTATTCTGCTTCAAGAAGCCCTCCATAAAACCCTAAAAACGGTTACGATTCATCTTCAAAACGAACAATTTTCATCCAAACGAGCGCAACAAGCCGTTTACCTTGGTGGCAAAAAAAAACAACTTAAATCGAAGGAATTGATTGATCGGGTAAGTGCTGCTATTATCCTCCAAGATTTTTTGTCGTTGCGCAATCCATAATTCAAGCGTATTTTTGTGTTATGATTTTACCCATCATTGCATACGGAGATCCACACTTAAAGAAGCCCTCTTTAGAGATAGATTCGGAGTATCCTGGTCTAAAAGAACTTATTGATGATATGTTTGAAACCATGTATGCAGCAAAAGGAGTTGGCTTGGCCGCTCCCCAAATTGGTAAGAACATTCGCTTGTTCATTGTCGACGGCGCCCCCTTTGCCAATGAGGAAGGTGAGGAAATTGATCCCAAAGCTGTGGGCATAGAATCCTTTAAAAAAGTATTTATTAATCCGATTATTGAAGAAGAAAAAGGAGACCTATGGCCTTTTCAAGAGGGCTGCCTTTCCATTCCGAAAATTCGAGAAAACGTTCAGCGTAAAGAAGAGGTTACCATCAGTTATCTGGATGAACATTGGGAAGAGAAAGAAGCATCCTTTACAGGGTATGCTGCACGAATTATACAACACGAATACGATCATCTAGAAGGAATTTTATTCACCGATAGGGTGAGTCCTTTGAAGAAAAAATTATTGTCAAAGCGATTAAAGCAAATTGCCGATGGATTGGTGGATGCCGATTATAAACTTAAGTTTTACACGCCAAAAAAATAACCATGCGATCATACAATTGGCTTTCCTTTCTTGTGTTCATGGTTTTTCTTTCATCCTGTCGCGAAAGCCAAAAGGGTTCTTCCAACGCGGGTGTGATGGGTCAGGGAGTACCCATAAACCCTAGCACATCTAGACAAAAAATCAGTACCTTAAAGGATTCCATTAAAAACCTTTCAACGAATGACTTCAGAAAGGTGCACGAAAAAAGCAAGAGTAAGGAATCCTATGATACGTGGTTAAGGAAGTACCAGAATACGACACGCATTGCATACATAGAGGCATTAACAACCCATTACAGAAGATTTCCGAAGGATTCTCTATCAGCCGATTGTCTGTGGGAAACACATAAAACCTTTGCTATGTCTGGGAACTTGCGAGGCGCCTTGGCTTATGGGGACACCTTGATTCAGCAATATCCCAAGTATGAAAATAGGAAAAAACTACTCTTTGATCAGGCCTTGCTGTGCGATCAGTTAGATGATCCCCGAGATGTACCTCGACTGAAGAAATACCTGAATCTTTTGTTGATGGAAGCTTCCCTAGATCCTGCCCTCAGGAATCAAGTGAACGATTGGTTAACCAACGCAGAGGTTCCCCTAAGTTCTCGCGTCAAATAGAAGCCTGTTAACAATGTGTTAAATTTCTCTGCCATTTCTCTTTAAAATCATACATTTACTAAAAATTTTACGACATGAAAAAAATATTATTTGTTTTAAGTTTCGTTTTTGTTGCAGCAACGTTAAACGCCCAATTGGAAAAAGGTCCAAAAATCACCTTTAGCAAAGAGGTACACGATTATGGTAATATCAAATACGACGGTGATCCTAACTGTACTTTTGAGTTCACGAATACCGGTAATGAACCCCTAATCATTTCGAATGCTAAAGGTTCTTGCGGTTGTACCGTTCCAGAATGGCCGAAGGAGCCTATTGCGCCAGGAGCAAAAGGAAGCATTAAAGTGAAGTACGATACAAAACGTTCAGGTCCAATCAACAAAAGCGTTACGATTTCATCGAATGCAGTAAACGAACCTGAGAAGGTAATCCGAATTAAAGGGGAAGTGGGACCTGCTCCAGAATCAGGAGTTCCCGTAAACAACAGCGGTGCCCCTACCAACAACTAATATTCATCGATAGTATAGCATTAAGGCTCCCAATAGGGGGCCTTTTTTATTGGATCCAATCGCTGGAAATCGGGGGTGCCTCGATCCAGATTCGTTCCTTCGTGGTAGGATGATTAAACGATAAAGTGGAGGCATGAAGACCGATCGAGCCATCTTTATTAGATCGTTTCGCACCATATTTAAGGTCTCCTTTTATTGGAAAACCAAGATGGGCAAATTGACACCGGATTTGGTGGTGTCTTCCTGTTTCAAGCGTTATTCTAACCAAGCTATAATGGTTGAAGGCTTGTATGACTTCGTATCTAAGGCGCGCCTCTTTTCCCATGCTTTGGTCTACCACATAGCTTTTATTCTGTTTTTCATTTTTTCTTAGATGGTTCACCAAGGTACCCTTACCCTCTAAGGTGCCTTCGACCAAGGCCAAATACGTTTTTTCAATTTCTTTTTCCCTGAACTGGGTATTCATTCGTTCCAATGCTTTACTGGTTTTCGCGAATAATACTAAACCACTTGTCGGACGATCCAAGCGATGGATCACACCGCAAAAAACGTTTCCAGGTTTATGATCACGTTCCTTAAGATACGCTTTGATGGCATCCGGAAGGGTAGGGTCTCCCGTTTTATCGCCTTGTACAATTTCGGAAGCTAATTTATTAATCGCCAAGAGGTGGTTGTCCTCAAATAAGATTCGCCGGTAAAGTTCTTGGCCTACCATTTCTTCAAAATCAACCTCATTTTAAGCGGGATAAGTATTGCATTAACCGCCACTACGACCCCCAAGGTGAGAAGTAGGTTTGAGAAGAAAGTACTTTTTAAGAAGGGTAATAACCCAGGCTTAATTCCTGTTATAATGTACGATTTAAACAGCCTTAAAATTGCAATAAAAACACCAAGAACCACCATACATTTTACCATTAAAGACCTTAGGAATCCTTTCCATTGAAAGGCACTTTGGTCAGTGAAAAGA
This sequence comes from uncultured Flavobacteriales bacterium, assembly GCA_903823565.1. Lineage (GTDB taxonomy): Bacteria > Bacteroidota > Bacteroidia > Flavobacteriales_D > Crocinitomicaceae > UBA952. Next base: position 22,400 of record CAIJTF010000022.1, on the reverse strand, counting down.
GCGTCGCGCGCCGCAGCCACTTCCGTTATACAATAAAAGACAATGATCGTGTAAATCAACCAAGTTGGAAACGAACCAAGGCCTTCCCCTTGGGCGTAGGAATGTAACCCTACCAACATAAAATTAACACCAAAAAAGGTAAACAAAATGGCGGAATAGCCCCAGAATGAATAGGCATTAAATACAAAAGAACCATTCCATTTCGGAACAAAGCGCAAGTGTAAGAGAATGGCGTATACGAGGATAGAAACCAAGGCCCAGGTTTCCTTGGGGTCCCAACCCCAATACCTTCCCCAACTTTCATTGGCCCATACCCCGCCCAGAAAGGTTCCTATGGTAAGCATAAACAATCCTATGGTAATGGTCATCTCTGAAATTGCTGTAATTTCTTGTATATTGATTTCCATAATTACCTTATTTCTTGTCCGTCTAATAATGATTAAAATCAGATTTATTAACCCTAAAATAGCGCCAAGACCAAGAAATCCATAACTGCCGGTTATTATCGCGACGTGAACCATTAACCAATACGACTGAAGGACTGGAACGAGGGGCGTAATTTCAGGATCCATAAGGTTCTGTTCGGTAACAAAAAGCATAAAATAGGCGAGCAGTGCCGTGGTTGGAAGAACCGCTGCATTTTTTTTGGAAAACAGAAAGCCCGCCAACATGGTTACCCATGCGATAAAAACCAAAGCTTCGTATCCATTGCTCCAAGGGGCATGACCAGACAGGATCCAACGCAAAGTTATTCCCGCCGCATGAAAGATGAACAAAAGAAATATACTCCAACCCAAAACCCGGGTTATTGTTGATAGGGTTCGAAATCGCTTTCCTGTAGGGTTGGAAAAAAGTTGAACGAAGAAAAGGGTAAGCATCAGAAATCCGAGCCCAAAGTACCCAAAGCCCGTTCTTTTAAAGATTTCTAGCTTGTTGTAGGCCACTTCAAGCCGGGTCATTCCTTTTGATGGCACAATGGTTTTACCTACCGATCGTTGGTTTTCAATGATTTCATTTAACAAGGCATCGGCTTTGGTATAATTTCCCGTTTTTGCCGCTACATTGACTTCAATTAATAAATATCGGAGCGTTTTCTCAATCGTCTTTGCGTTTTCTGGTGAGACACTTCCCATGGTTTCTAAGACCGCTTTGTAAGCAGATAAATAACCCTCCGCCTCCGCAATTGAACCCATTTGAGTGGCGTATCGAAAGCTTGTGAAAAACATGAAATCAATAAAACTAACTTTTCCACCATCAAATCCATCGTTGTACATATCCAACTGTTGAAACAGGTTCTGAATTCCTAGCGTATCCTTAGCCTTGTCTAATTTATTAACGTAATTAAGCACATAAATGGAATCCAGTGCCTGGGCGGATAACGACAATTCATACCCTCGTTTCGGCTGAACCCAACGGTTAAGTTTGTCGCCAGAAATAGGGGTTATTTTTAAAAAGTCCCAATAAAAAATACCTTTAATAACTTCGTACTTCTCGTTGAGTTTGATCAACTTTTTATCGAACTCGGACCGCTGTGATTCCCTCTTCTGGAAGGCCTTGGCATATTCATCCGCCCATTTAAATCTACCCGAGGCATCGTTTAACTGTTCCATGCTCGCAAATTCTCCTAATTTAAGCCGTTGTCGAACCGCAGAAGGAACCTGAATTATGGCCTGTTTGTACCAATAGGGTTGATACAAATGCATGCTTAAAATAACTTGAACAGCGTTTTGGTCGTGGTACGCAATACCTCGATGTATTTTTCGCATTAATCGATCCGCAAGGGTGTGGAATGGAATCATTCTACCCGTAGGTTGAAATTGATGCGCCTCGTGAACGTATTTTATTTCTTGCACCAACAAGAGCGCTAGTTTTTCAGAATGCTCCTTGCTAACCGTTTGGTGATAGTTGTTTAAGGCCTGTAAATTTGGACTGCTGTGTTGACTTTTCTGTGCCTGGACAGAACCAAAACTCAGCGATAGAAGTACCATCAGAAGCGATAGGAATTGACCCTTTCTTTTTTCCCTCAATGAAGCCAACTTTTGGTTTAGTAAAACAAAGCGCCCTTTCTGGTAAAACAACGAAAGAAACATGCCGATTCCCATAAGTAAATAACCGAGGTATGTGAGGTTGGTTCCCCAAAAATCACTGTTCACTTGAAGCACGGTAGCTTCTTCGTTTTGGGGTGTTTTAGGATCATCCAATTTGTATGAAGACTGGAAAAACCGATGACCTTGGTAATCCAAAACATGATTCATAAAAATTCGACGATCTATTTTATTCGGTCCATCAAGCACACTCAATTCACTTGCGAAAGAAGAAGGCGCTTCGGAACCTGGGTAATTATCCAATTGGAAATTCCGGCATAAAATGGAAAAAGGTAATTTTTTTTGAATGGCGCCGTATTCCATAATAAATTCCTGTTTCCCAAGGGTGAAAACTTGAAACGTCGGTATCTTACCCATGCCTCCCGCCAAACGAACCGTCTTTTCGGCATCCTGGTATTTAACCTTCAAGGTTAGATAGTCCGTGCCTTCTTTTAAATTTCCTGTAGGCACCAAGTCTCGCTTACTGTGTTGTAATATTCGATTGAATACAAATTGTTGATTCCCCAACGTGAATAAGGTTCGCGGGCTTAATGCAACCCATGTGTTTAAAGGGATTTGCTTTATTTTCGTGGAATCCTGTATACCCGCTTTTTGCTCTTCTTTCTTCAATTCGGCCATGTTCACCGCTTGTAGAGGCACCGAAGTTTTTATTTTGAGTTGGTTGTTTTCGGACTTTACTTGTACCTCACTTAATCCATGAGCGCTTTCAAACGAAAGGGATTGGTTGCCAATTGGTACAGTTTCATTCGCAAATAAAACGTTTTGTTGACGCCCGTTGGTGAAAAACTCTAAACCAAATTCGTTGATGCTTGGATCCGTTTTAATACCCTCTTTACGGTTTGCTTGAAAATCCACGAAGGATACGGTTAATGGCTTGTTTTTATAGGAATAATTGAATTCAAAAGGGTCGCGTACAACCTCGGAAAAGTATTTTTTTTGGGTAAAAGGGGGAGCGAACGACTTGGTTCTTATTCCATTTTGTCCAACCTTATACTCGATCGGAGCTATTAAAATATAAGGGTCAGCGGTGTATATGAAATTTACTTTTTGCCCCTCAGGAACTTCCATTATGCCTTCAAACCCGAAATAACGGGTAACTGCAGCTCCGAGTATTATTATTAAGAACGCTAAATGAAAACTGAGCATAGCAATCTTTTCGCGTTGCCACATTCGGTATTGATAAATATTAAAGATAAGCGCCATAGAGAGGTACAACAGCAGTACTGAAAACCATAGGGAATTGTAAACCATGATTTTGGCCGTTTGAACGCCATGAATGGATTCAAGGAAGGTGGCAACGGCAATGGCTAGCAAAAAAATAAGCAACCCAAAGGCAACCAAACGCATAGAGAAAAAAGAGCGGGTGAATTTTTCCATGGGATATTTTTTCCACAAAAATACACAAAGCGCAGCGTTTTACTTTTCCTTTTAACATATTTGTGGAATGAAAATGCGCTTCTTTTTGGGGGTCCTAAGCCTCGCTTTGGTCGCTTGGACCCAAAAGCCATCGACGGATAATTCCAACGACTGGAATTTGTCTTTAAGTCAGCCCAATTCAGGGGCGTTATTTGACTATACGTTTAAAAAAGGCTACCTATCCGGGAGGAAACTAAGGGTATTTATTCCGTCCCATTATTTTAAGGATCAGCGCAAGTACGATGTTGTTTATTTTCACGATGGACAAATGCTCTTTGATTCGACCACCACATGGAACCATCAGTCGTGGGATTTAGTGCAGGCTATGGAGCGATATATGCCAGGCAAAAGAGTAATTCTTGTAGGAATTGATAACCAACCCGAGCATCGCTACGCGGAGTTCTTTCCCGAACCTATTTTTGCGCAATTACCTCCATCCGTTCAATCCTCCTTGATGGATTCTTTATGGAAAGGTCCTCCTCGGTTTGATTCCTATTCAGACGCCTTGCTGAACGAAGTTTTTCCCCTAATCGAAGACCGATGGCGGGTGTCAAGGGGAGGTAAACACCGATCCATGGTTGGTTCAAGCATGGGTGGAATCGTTTCTTTAACCTTTCTGCTGGCCCATCCGAAAGAAGTACAAACGGTTATAGGTCTTTCATTGCACTTACCATTAATCAATAGTTGGCAATTTAAAGACCGTTACAAAGACGATTTAAGTGCTGCATTTAATGCGTATGTTTCCAAACGCTTTTCGAAAATAAAAGGTAAGACGCTATACATCGATCGAGGGGATCAATCCTTGGATGCGGCATATGGCCCTTATTTTCCATCCTTTGAACAGGCACTACTCGAAGGAATGGAACAAAACCAAACAATCGTTAAATGCATTCCATTTTCTGGTCATTCTGAGCGGGACTGGGCAAAACGCATTGGGCCCATAATGCATGATCTAATCAAATAGAAAGTCCCGCAAGGCGGGACTCTATATGGACGTTTCTACCTATCCGTATTCCGGGAAGAAAGAAACGAGAAAGCGTCCCGATTTAGGGACGCTGAAAGCTTAATAAACGCTCTTTTGAATTGGGTTTTTGAAAAGCTAGGTGAGTCTGTTAAACCTACATCATTCCTGGCATTCCTCCTCCCATTCCTCCCATAGCTGCTGCAGGATTGGCTTCCTCTGGTTGATCAACGATAACACATTCTGTTGTTAAGAGCATCGATGCAATTGAGGCTGCATTTTCCACCGCAATTCGCGTTACTTTCGTAGGATCGATGACTCCTGCGGCGTATAATTTTTCATATTTATCCGTACGTGCATTGTATCCAAAGTCGTCTTTACCCTCACGAACTTTTTGTACAATAATGGCACCTTCTCCACCAGCATTCGCGATAATTTGACGAAGGGGTTCTTCCGCAGCACGTTTAACAATTGCAATGCCCGTTGCCTCATCTTCGTTTAAGGCTTTAATTTTGTCCAAGGTAGCAATGGATCGAATAAGGGCAACGCCTCCGCCTGGAACAATTCCTTCTTCCACGGCAGCACGGGTTGCGGCTAGGGCATCATCTACGCGGTCCTTTTTCTCCTTCATCTCTACTTCAGTGGGTGCCCCTACGTAAAGCACCGCTACACCACCTGCAAGTTTCGCTAAGCGCTCTTGTAGTTTTTCGCGATCGTAATCGGAGGTAGTGGTTTCGATTTGAGCACGAATTTGGTTTACACGCGCTTTGATGTCATCCTTTTTCCCTTTACCATTGATAATGGTTGTGTTGTCTTTGTCAATTTCTATTTTATTGGCTTGACCCAACATGTCCATGGTGACATTTTCTAAGGTCATTCCACGCTCTTCAGAGATAACTTGCCCTCCTGTTAAAATGGCGATATCCTCCAACATGGCTTTTCTTCTGTCGCCGAATCCTGGTGCTTTTACTGCTGCAACCTTCAACGACCCGCGGAGACGGTTAACCACTAAGGTACCTAAGGCCTCTCCATCCACATCCTCAGCAATAATAACTAATCCTTTTCCGGCCTGTACTACCGGTTCTAAGATTGGAAGCAATTCCTTCATACTAGAAATTTTCTTTTCTGTAATTAGAATTAATGGATTCTCCATCTCAGTGATCATTTTTTCCGCATTCGTCACAAAATACGGGGAAAGATATCCTCGGTCAAATTGCATTCCCTCCACCGTTTTTACTTCGGTTTCAGTACCTTTTGCTTCCTCAACGGTAATTACACCATCGTTCCCAACGACTTTCATTGCCTGCGAAATTAGTTTTCCAATGGCCTCGTCGTTGTTGGCAGAGATGCTCGCAATTTGTTCAATTTTAGAGGCATCCTTTCCAACTTCTCTCGATATCGACTTTAGGTTTTTAACAACTTCTGCTACGGCTTTATCAATACCTCGCTTCAAATCCATGGGGTTTGCACCCGCAGCGACATTTTTCAGTCCAGCAGTAACAATGGCCTGAGCCAATACCGTCGCGGTTGTTGTACCGTCTCCAGCAATATCGGCTGTTTTGGAGGCCACCTCTTTCACCATTTGGGCACCCAAGTTTTCCATCGGGTCTTTCAATTCAATTTCTTTCGCTACCGTAACACCGTCTTTGGTAATGTGGGGTGCGCCGAACTTCTTGCCAATCACCACATTTCTTCCTTTTGGTCCTAAGGTCACTTTTACTGCATTGGCAAGCGCATCAACTCCTGCCTTTAATTTCTCTCTTGCTTCAATTTCAAATAAAATATCTTTTGCCATTTTTTCTTTATTTAACTAGTTATTTAATCCTTTCAACTTAAAATACACCATAGATATCAGACTCTCTCATGATGAGGTAGGTTTTGCCCTCCAATTTAATTTCGGTTCCCGAATATTGACCATACAGTACATCGTCCCCGGGCTTCAATATCATGGGTTCGTCTTTTTTTCCTGCTCCAACGGAAATGACCTTTCCTTTGAGCGGCTTCTCCTTCGCGGTATCAGGAATAATAATACCACTCGCTGTTTTTTGCTCTGCTGGCGCGGGCTCTACCAAAACTCGATCCGCCAATGGTTTAAAGTTAACTGACATAAAATAATTGTTTAAAAGTTTGAAAACACTCGTCGAAATATATACCAAATGACAAATCAAGACAGTTTAACAGGTCAATAAAAAAAAATGTCAGCAATCGCTGACAATATGACAGAAATAGACGGTCAATGGTACGTGGTTATCCAAAAAGTGCCTAGAAAAACGCTATTTCTTTTGCTCTTTTGTTTGCGCTGGGGCAGCTTTTTTCTCCTTTTTAGGAGCACTTTGCATTGTAATTAGGATGCTAGAAACAACGATGGTGGCGGCAAGGCCCCACGTTAATTTATCGATGAACTCCGTGGTTTGTTTAACCCCTCCCAATTGCGTAGGACTTCCAAAATCAGAACTTAAGCCCCCTCCTTTAGGATTCTGAATGTAAACCACCAAAATCAACAAAAGGCTGCTGAGGCTAACTAGGATGGATAAAAGCGTTACGATCATGAAGGATTATTTTTAGGTAAATTTCTAATTTGCCGTGCAAAGTAAGTCTTTTTTTCCGGAAAATTCAAAATTAATTGCTCATACACCGCGATGGCTTTGGGATAATTGCCTTGTAATTCGAATATTTTCGCTAAGGTTTCGCTTACCGGTATAGTTTCAGTATTTAAACTCTCTTTTGCCTTTTTCTGAGGGGAATAAAATGCCACTTTTCGGCGTTGAAACGATATATCGTTTTTAGCTTTTGGGCTTTCACCAACTACGGTTCCAGCCTTTAACCATGCCGTAAAGCTTCGTTTTTCCGTGGAATCGATTTTGGGCTTTGTAATTTCCGCTGTACCATTTGAAGTCGAAACAATTGGTTTAGCGGGTTCGGACGCTGTTTTTTGCTGGTGAAATTCCAAGCTATATTTAGCAACGGCAGCACTCTGATCAATCATTTGGTGGATTTCCGTTTCAACCGTATTGGGTTCAACAGCCGTTGATTCTTCCTCCGTTTGATTAAGAATTTCTTCGCTAACGTGGACCTCAGTGGGTGATGCCGCTTCTGAATGAGGAACGTCTACTTGTTCAGGGTTTGCCTCGATGCTTTCAGGGACTGACGGGGAATGCATTAAAGCATACAAACGCGAGCGGTTTTGAATTTTATAGGCAAATGCCATCAATTCTTCACCTAATCTAATGTCCTCATGAATTTTCAACCCCTCAAGGTAGCTGAGAGCAAATAGGTTTGAGTAAGGAAATCGTTGAGATATTTCTTTTAAGGCATCAATATCCTCCGGTCGAATCTTGGTTGGATTCAAACATAACTCATTCATATGTGCCTTATTCCAACTCACCAATTGCTCATTAATTTATTTAGAATGTCTTGTACTATTTGCTCATTGATTGAAGACAGCAATCCACTTTCTACGGAAGCTAAATTCTCGTTCGCATTAAAGTCGGCAAACCGGCTTATGGTTAGACGTGATTCCTCCGTTTTCGGGCTTGTGGTAGTAATGGTGAATTCAACGGAAACTTGAAGCCTGTTCTTAGCTGCATTGTCGCCATTTTGGATCGCAATAGGATTAACCTGATAACTTGTTATTTCTCCCGAAATGAGTACCTGTGCATCGGCAGCTTGGGTAGCAAGCGTAAGTCGCGAATTATTTTGAATGCCGTCTTTTATAGCCTCTGTCAGTTGGGGGGCATAGTTATTTGGACACGTTGCCGCTTGAATCGTTAGGTTTTGGACCACAAACGCTTTCCATGCTTCGTTCATACCACCGGTATCTTTAAACCCTACCTGTGTGGGCCAACAAGCGCTTGTTACCCAAAGAATCCCGCCAATGAACATTAATTTTTTCATTCTACCAGCTGATATTCTTTAATTTTTCGATACAATGTCCGTTCAGAAATCCCTAGTTCTTGAGAAGCGGCTTTGCGTTTCCCTTTATGTTTTTCTAGGGCTTTTTGAATGAGTTCCTTCTCAAGTTCTTCAATTGACAGGGTTTCCTCGTACTCTTCGTGCACCTCAAAAGGTTCTTCGGTTGTTGAAAAATTGGGGGCCTCAATAATAGGATTAGGTTTTATGACGGAAGTCGAAGGAAGGGTAGTGCCATCGTAATCTTGATAGAGGCGTTGAACAACCTCGTTTTGATCTGACGTGAGTTGAAAGGTACCCGCTTGTTGCAACAAGTCCAGGACTAATTTTTTAACTTCGGTCAGGTCTTTTTTCATGTCAAATAAAAACTTGTACATGAGTTCCCTTTCGTTAATGGATTCCGCGGGGTTATCGGCGACAAGAACAGGGGCATTGGGGCCCATCTTGGGTAAATAGTTAGAAAGGATTAATGCATTAATCTCACGTTCTGTTTCTATAATACTGATTTGTTCAACAGTATTTTTCAGTTGACGTATGTTGCCCGGCCAGGTATAGTGGTTGAGGACTTCAATACCATCCTCTGTGAGCCGAATGGCTGGCATTCGATATTTCTCACCGAAATCACTGGCAAATTTCCTAAACAACAAATGAATGTCGCCTCCGCGATCCCTCAATGAAGGAAGGGCGATTGGAATGGCGCTTAACCGATAAAAAAGGTCTTCCCTAAATTTTCCACTTGCAATTGCTTTTTGCATGTTTTCGTTCGTTGCCGCAACAACGCGAACGTTGGTTCGTTGAGCTTTTGAAGCCCCAACCCTCAGAAATTCCCCAGTTTCCAACACACGAAGCAGTCGGACTTGGGTTTGCATTGGTAATTCTGCGACTTCATCCAAAAAAATAGTTCCACCATTGGCCACCTCAAAATAACCTTGTCGGCTAGCGGCTGCTCCCGTAAAACTGCCTTTTTCATGCCCAAATAATTCTGAATCAATCGTGCCTTCCGGAATGGCTCCACAATTTACTGCAATATATTCTTTATGTTTCCGAGCACTCAATTGATGGATAACCTGAGGAATGATTTCTTTTCCCGTGCCGCTTTCTCCATTGACTAAAACTGATAAATCCGTTGGTGCCACTTGAACGGCAATTTCTAAAGCACGATTCAAGGAGGGTGCATTTCCCACAATTGAAAAGCGTTGTTTTATTTGCTGTAAATTCATTTTCCTTTACGAAATAAGGGTTCCGAATAACGTTGCCGAATTGCAGTCGGTAATTTGTACTTTAACGTAGTCACCTTTTTGGACCGAACCGCGGTCAAATACCACCATGGCGTTGCGTGTGTTCCTTCCACAAAACTGTGCCTCCGATTTTTTAGAGGGACCCTCCACAAGAATTTCTTGTACTTGACCAATTTGCTGTTGGTTCCAATACAGGCTATGCTGTGTTTGTAAGGTTATTATTTCTTGAATGCGCTCGGTCTTTACCTCGTTGGGCACATCGTCTTCAAACTTTCGTTCGGCTAGCGTTTTGGGACGTTCTGAATACTTGAACATGTAGGCGTAGTCGAACTGTACCTCGCGCATCAAGGACAACGTGTCTTCATGTTCATCCGCTGTCTCACCACAAAACCCCGTAATAATGTCCGTGGAAATTGCACACCCAGGGATAATATTACGGATCGCCTTAATTCGGTCAAGATACGTGGCACGATCGTAACCCCTATTCATCCGAGTAAGTACTTCGCTGTTTCCCGATTGAACCGGCAGATGTATGTATTTACAAAGGTTGTCATACGCTGCAATGGTATGCAAAACCTCATCGGTCATATCCTTCGGATGGGAGGTACTAAAACGAACCCTTAACATCGGTGATACATTGGCGACCATTGCCATCAACTCCGCAAAGTTTACGGTTGGCTCATTCTCATTTTTTATTTCGCCTTTGGAGCTTAAATTCCAACGGTAGCTATCTACGTTTTGACCCAATAAAGTAACCTCTCTATATCCTTGTTCAAACAAGGTTTTACATTCTTGAACAATGGATTTGGGGTCTCGGGATCGTTCTCTGCCGCGGGTAAATGGTACCACACAAAAGGAACACATGTTATCGCATCCCCTCATAATCGTTACAAAAGCTGAAATCCCTCCTTGGTCTAAACGAATCGGAGATACGTCGGCATACGTTTCTTCCCTAGAAAGCAATACGTTAACAGCTTTTTGTCCTGTTCCCACTTCGTCTATTAAGTGGGGTAGGTCACGGTAGGCATCGGGACCCGCTACAAGGTCCACCAATTTTTCCTCCTCTAATAAATTCTTCTTTAAACGCTCGGCCATACAGCCGAGTATTCCAACCACCATTGAAGGATTTTTCCTTTTGTATTGTTTGAATTCAGTCAGGCGGTTCCTCACCCGTTGTTCAGCATTATCGCGGATGGAACAGGTATTAACAAGGACTAAATCCGCTTTATCTATTTCTCGTGTGGTTTTGAATCCGTGCTCGGACAAGATCGATGCGACCACCTCGCTGTCAGAGAAATTCATTTGGCAGCCGTAACTCTCCAGATAGAGCAATTTATTTCCATTGCCATTGGTCGCTTCAAGCAGGTTCAATACCTCTCCTTGACGCGTTTCTTCCAAAGGAATATTATGGGTTGCGTTTTCGCTCATAGGGCAAAATTAAACAAAATGCAGGGAGTGTCAAAATGGCAGTTTCCTTTTTTGACGATTAAATTTATTTTTAACCATAGGTTAAGTAGGACGGCTTTTAAACCAACCGCGAAAATATCTGTTTGAAACTTCGGATTAGTTATACCTTTGCGAATAAAACTTTTTTTGGATGTCGAAAAATTTAGTCATTGTTGAGTCTCCTGCGAAAGCTAAAACCATAGAGTCATACCTCGGTAAAGAGTATGTAGTAAAATCGAGTTTTGGCCACATTCGAGACCTCGGAAAAAAAGGACTATCCATCAACATTGACCAAAACTTTGAGCCGGAATACGAGGTTTCTGTTGACAAAAAACAAGTGGTTTCCGACTTAAAAAAATGTGTCAAACAAGCGGAAACGGTCTGGCTTGCAACGGATGAGGACCGCGAAGGGGAGGCCATCTCATGGCATTTGTTTGAAACCCTGGAATTGGACGAAAAAAATACCAAGCGCATCACCTTTAACGAGATTACAAAAACCGCGGTCACCAAAGCCATTCAAAATCCAAGAAAAATAAACAAAGCGTTGGTTGATGCACAACAAGCGCGTCGGGTTTTAGACCGCATCGTCGGGTTTGAGCTGTCTCCAGTTTTATGGCGCAAAGTCAAGCCAAACCTTTCGGCAGGTAGGGTACAGTCGGTTGCGGTTCGTTTGATTGTTGAGCGAGAAGATGAAATCCGTCAGTTTAACGTTGAAAGTTCCTTCAAAACCTATGGTAAATTCCAATCCAATACCACGGAATTTAAAGCAGAATTAACCACTCCCTTTGATGATGAGGCGCAAGCCAAGTCTTTTTTGGAAGGCTTAACCCATGCCGTTTTTAATGTAGCCAATCTGGAAACCAAACCGGGGAAGAAATCTGCTTCACCACCTTTTACGACCTCTACACTGCAGCAAGAGGCGTCTGTTAAATTAGGTTTTAACGTGGCTCGAACGATGGTACTTGCCCAACGCCTGTATGAGGCAGGACACATAACCTACATGAGAACGGATTCAACCAACTTATCGGAAACGGCGATGGCGGGCTCTAACCAAGAAATTATTCAGCGCTACGGAGAAAAGTATGCATCTCCCACTAAATACGCAACAAAAAATGCCAATGCTCAAGAAGCCCACGAAGCGATAAGGCCCACCAATTTCCAAAACGAAAGCATTGATGGGGAGCGAGACGAACAAAAGCTATATGAATTAATTTGGAGAAGAACGATGGCGAGCCAAATGGCTCATGCGGTTCTTGAAAAAACTACAATTTCGATCGCTAACGATCAAAATAAAGCGCTCTTCGTGGCTAAGGGCGAGGTGATACGCTTTGATGGATTTCTTAAGGTATATGGCATTGATACCAATACCGAAGAAGAAGAGCAATCGGGATTACTCCCTGCTGTTGAAGTAGGACAGGCAATTTCCTTAAATGCTGCCGAGTCCATTCAGCGTTTTTCCCGACCCCCTGCGCGCTACACTGAAGCCAGTTTGGTGAAAAAAATGGAAGAATTAGGAATAGGAAGACCTTCAACCTATGCTCCAACGATTTCGACCATCCAACAGCGGAACTATGTCGTTAAAAACGAATCCGAAGGAGAAAAAAGAGCATATACGGTTCTTTCATTTGAAGACGGCACAGTGACCCAAAAAACGGCAACAGAAACTGTAGGAGCCGACAGAAATCGAATGGTACCTACGGATATTGGGGCATTGGTGACAGCGTTTTTAAAGGCGAATTTTTCCCACATCATGGATTACCAATTTACGGCGCAAGTGGAGGAAGAATTCGACCATATTGCGAACGGTAAAATGCAGTGGAACGAAATGCTTCGGAATTTTTACCAGCCATTTCATGCCGGGGTAGAAGAAACGTTAGAAAATTCTGGTCGTGTTACCGGAGAACGGGAATTGGGTACAGATCCCCAAAGCGGAAAAAGGGTTATCGCTCGGATGGGACGTTTTGGTCCAATGATTCAAATAGGTGAAGAGACCGAAGATGCCAAGCCTCAGTTTGCCTCGCTTTTAAAAAATCAAAGCATTCAAACCATTAGCTTGGAACAGGCTTTAGAGCTTTTTAAATTGCCTCGAATCCTAGGTGAATATAAGGAGGAAACGGTAAAGGTGAATATAGGGAAATTCGGACCATACGTTCAACTTGGGAAGGTGTTTGTTTCCATACCCAAAGAGGAAAGCCCTATGGAAATAGTGCTGGAGCGCGCCATAGAACTCATTGATGAAAAATTGAAAGCAGCCGCGGAAAATACGCTCAAAACGTTTGACGAACGACCAGACGTATTGGTTTTAAAAGGAAAGTACGGCCCTTACCTCAAGGTAGGTAAAAACAATTACAAACTCCCCGCCAGTTCAGAACCTGAAAAACTCACGTTGGAAGAATGCATTCAATTATCTGAAACACAAAGCGCAAGCAACGGGAAAAAGAACTTCAAAAGAAAAAAATAGTATATTAGTCCAAGAAAAGGTTCATGAACGGAACAGTTAACAAAGTCATTTTAGTTGGTAATTTAGGGAAAGCACCCGAGGTCCGACATTTTGAAAACGGAAGTGTACTCGCAACTTTTCCCTTGGCAACCTCGGAAACTTTTTTGGACAAACAAACCGGTGAGCGGAGGGAGGTAACGGATTGGCATGATGTAGTGCTTTGGCGAGGGCTGGCAGAAATTGCCGAAAAATACCTAACCAAAGGTTCGAAGGTCTATTTAGAAGGAAAACTCAAAAAAAGATCTTATCAAGATAAAGAAGGGCAAACACGCTATGCTACGGAAATTGTAGCCGATGAAATGACCCTTTTGTCCCGAAACGAATCCGACCCCAAAAAACCACCTTATGGAGGCGATGCACCAATGCCAAATAGCACTTCTCCTAACCAGCCGTCTGCACCAGACGATGATCTACCTTTTTGATTTCTCAAATGCCTGATCCTTCCCCTTTTCCTTCCTTGCTTTATTTAAGTTTTCAGTGGACGACCACAGAAACCATATACGTGTTGGTTATTGTAGGCCTATTGTTTTTGGCGGCCGTAACTACCTCTTCAGAATCGGCGTTGTTTTCTTTGAATCCCAAGGACAAAGAAGTTTTGAAAAATGAAGATTCAAAAACGTCAAAAATTATTGTAGGATTAATCAGCAAACCAAGGGAATTAATCGCCTTACTCCTCATTTCAATCAATTTTGTCAACGTCGGTATAGTCATCTTATCAACCCTAATTTTGAATAAGATGATGCACGGCTATGAGGAGTATCAAAAGCTCTTGGTTGAGATTTTTGGGATAACCTTGGTTATTCTCATTGTTGGTGAGGTAATTCCCAAAATATACGGAGCCAATAATGCCATGAAAGTGGCGAGGGTTATGGCTTATCCCATAGATTTTTTTCGCCGCACGCCGCCCATTTCGTGGTTAAAGGCACTCCTGGTACGAGGTACTTCGTTTATTGGAAAAATGGGGAAGAAATCCGTTCAAATATCCACCAAGGAATTGGAATACGCCATTGCTATTACGACAGAAGAAGGCCATGAAGAAGGAGAGAATCGTTTGTTGGAAGGAATCGTACGCTTTGGGAAAACAGCCGTTGATCAAATCATGACCCCAAGGATTGAAATCGAAGCCATTTCAGATTCTGCCTCGTTCATGGAGGTTCGAACGTTAATCCTCAAAGCAGGATACTCGAGAATGCCTGTATACCGAGAAAACTTGGATAACGTAGTTGGGATCTTATTTGCCAAAGATTTATTGCCGCATTTTAACAGCACCACGGACTTCGATTGGCAAAGCATAGTGCGTAAACCCTATTTTGTTCCCGAAAATAAAAAGATTGACGACTTACTCCAGGAGTTTAGAAACATGAAAATGCACATGGCTGTGGTGGTTGATGAATATGGAGGAGCCAGCGGAATTATTACCTTGGAAGATATTTTAGAGGAAATTGTTGGTGATATCACCGATGAATTTGATGATGAAGAGGTGGACTATAAACGTATGCCGGACGGATCACTAGTTTTTGAGGGCAGAACGGCATTAAAGGATTTTTACAAAGTTTTAGAGATTGAAGCAACGCCTTTTGAAGAGCGAAAAGGCGATGCGGAAACGCTTGGTGGGTTTTTAGTGGAAATTTCCGGAAGAATCATGAAGAACAAAGAACACGTTGATTTCGAGTCTTATCGATTAACCGTCGTATCTTCAGACAAGAGACGGGTCAAATGGATTAATGTAAAATCAAAATGAAGCGAACCTCCTTGTTTTTTACTATCGTTCTAGGGCTTCTCATTGCCTGCTCCGAAGAGGTTTTCGTACCTAAGCCGAAGCTTTACTTGCGGCCAGATTTACCTAACCATTCCTATGTTTCGAAAACGATTGATCACGGCACCTTAGCTTACACCTTTCAAATGCCAGCCCAGTATTCACTCGGAACAACCTGCGATGATACCCTGTTGCAATTAAGCTACTTTCGACGCGAAGAATTGAAGCGATTTGCTATGCAGTCTTTTGAATTGAGTCCTATAAAAGGGTGGTTGAATATGTATTCCTGCCGTTTTGATTCACGGGATTCCTTGGCTAAGCTTTTAAATTATTCCATCAAATTAAAGGAAGATCATATTCTAAAAGCAGACGGAATTGAATCGGTAAAAATCAACAATCCCGCCCAAAAGGTTTATGGAACCCTCTTTTCTTTGAAAGGGAACGTGGCCAGTAATTTTCACTTTCATCTTACGGATTCTACATCGCGCTTTGTTATGGGAATTGTTGAATTAGATGCCACACCGAATTATGACAGCTTAAAACCTACGCTTGAATACATCAAAAAAGATTTAGATAAAATTACCCAGTCGTTTCAGTGGAAGAATTTATCCCCGTAGTTTTTAGTATTGGCTCAAACCTTGGGCATCGTGAAACAACCATCAAGAAAGCCTTGGATCGAATATCAGAGGAGATTGGAATACTGGAAAGGGTTTCCGATTTTTATTACTCCGAGCCTTTCGGCTTCGAATCACCAAACCCTTTTTGTAATGTCTGTTGCTTAGTTAATACTCGACTTGACCCAGAGAATATCCTTCGAAAAGCGAAAGCAATTGAACTGCAGTTAGGGAGATCCACCAAATCCAGTAACGGAAATTACGAAGATCGAACAATAGATATTGATATTGTTTTTTACGGAAATGAATCCATAAACACTTCGGCTTTAACAATACCCCATCCGAGCTGGCAAGACCGTTCTTTTGTGACCATTCCATTAATCCAATTGTTGTGGTCAAAAATCAATAATGCTTGAAAAGCTAAACATTATTTCCTACCTTTGAAGCTTATTCTTAACGTTTTAGTATGAATGTAAAAACTTTATCCCTAACCGCCCTTGGTTCGCTGATCCTTTTAACTGGTTGTGATCAGCTTAAGGATTTAAGCTACTCCACCACCCCCAATCCTTTGGAAATGCACGGTGATAGCGTTGCTATTTCAGTATCTGTGACCATCCCTCCGAAAGGAATCAAAAAGAAGGTTACTGCCGAAATGACCCCGAAATTAGGCGATATTTCCCTAAGCTCTTGGTTGATTCACGGAGAGAAAGTGGAAGGGAATGGACAAAGCATATCTTTCAAGCCAGGAGGCACGGCGACCTTCACCGATGTGGTTGCTTATCATCCTTCTATGGAAAATACGCAATTGGTTTTGACAGGAAAAATTATGAAAGGAGGAAAGGTGAAGGATCCACTTCCAGAGGCGACCTTGGCGGATGCAACCATTATTACCCCCCTTCTTGTTCAAAGAGAATTTAAGATGATGTTTCAAGAGGCTGATTTAAATCGTGAAACCCCTAAATCGGTGAAGGCTGAAATTAACTTCCTAAAAGGTCAGTCAGAGGTTCGAGCGAATGAATTAAAAGAGAAAGACATCACCGATTTAATCGCATGGATTGACAGCGCTCAAAGGAATCCAAAGATTACCATTACAGGGATTGATATCAAAGGTTTTGCATCACCGGATGGAGAAGAGTCGAAAAACGGAACCTTATCAGAAGCTCGTTACCGTACCGCACGTGCCGCACTCATAACCTTGTTTAAAGCCAAAAAATTCACAAACTTTATCGATTCCTCTAGCTATGCTACAGAAGGGAAAGGAGAAGATTTTGAAGGGTTTAAGGAGCAGTTGAATCGCACTAAATCCATATCTGATTCAGAGAAGAACTTATTGCTTCGCGTTATTACCATGAACGATAATTCGGACCAAAGGGAACAACAAATGAAAGATCTTGGCAAGGTGTATCAAGAACTAGAGCGCGAAGTTTTTCCTTCTATCCGACGAGCCGTTATTACTGTTTCGTACAGTGAAAAAGGCCCAAGCGACGAAGAATACCTTTCAATGGCGACGGCTCAAGATGCTCGATTAACGGCAGACGAGTGGGTTTTTATCGCCCAAAATTTAGTGAAAAACCCGAAAGAAAAAGCGTCCGTTGTTGATGCGGGATTAAAAGCGTTTGCCTCCGATGCAAGGCTTCTAAATAACGCTGGTGCCTTAGCTTACCAAGCGAAAAATTATGCTGCAGCAAAAGATTATTTCCAAAAGTCGTCCAAAATATCCGATAACGATGCGGTTAAAAACAACATCGCGGGTATATATATGATGGATGGTGATCGTGCCTCTGCGAAAGCAACTCTAGATAAAGTAAAGAGTAAAGGCACTGAAACAAAATACAACATGGGAATTTTGAGTGTCCTGGACGGAAAATACGATGCAGCGGTTACCTTCTTTGGTAGTGCGCCTTCGTACAATTCGGCGCTCGCCTATTTGTTGAATGGTAAATTAAACGAGGCTACTCAAAAATTGGAGGCCAGCGAAGACAAAAACTCAGGCAAAGGCTTATACCTAAAAGCGATTATTGCTGCTAGAAGCGGCGAAGGCGTGGAAAGTGTAGTTAAACATTTGAATGCCGCCCTTGCGAAAGATGCGTCGTTGAAAACAAAAGCGGCCAACGACCGCGAGTTTGTAAAATTTGCCAACGATACCAATTTTTCTGCGGCGATTAAGTAAGCAAAACGAAAGAAACAGAAAAGGTCCGATCATTCTCGGGCCTTTTTTATTTTATATAAATAGCGTTGTTCCCATTGCCCAGGGGTAGGGATACATTCCCACTTCGCCCCAAGGGCTAAGGTGTCCATAAGGGTACTATATCCACAAAAACTATAAATCGTGTGCGCTGCTATTACCTTTTGATCGGCGAGCAACCAATCTTGGATTTGGGTATATTTCATGGCTTCAGGATGATTTGATTTACCAATGATGTAATCGAAGGAAATGCCTTTAAAGGCCTCAAGAAGTAAGGGGTGGAAGGCCTCGGGACCATTTAAAAGCAAGATCTTATAGGTTTTTGATGTAAAAGAGGGATTTTTTAGATCTGAAAACCGTGAAAGCAAGCCAATGTAGGCACTTTGGGGATGGGTAATTTTGGATAGTTCACCAGCATAGCGATTTTTTTCATCATCGATAATCCAGCACGTATCAAATTGCTGAATGAAATAGGCATTTACCCATTGCCCTATCCTCAAATACCACGGTAAAGCGAATTGGCATTGGTGGGTTATAAAAATGGAATGCGTGCCCTTGCATCTAAATCCATACCGTTGATCGCTAAGGATGAAGTCAAAGGATTCCTCCTGTTGTATCCGATGAAGTACTGTCATTTCATGTCGATAGGCACGATAAAGCCTAGCAAATTGGCCTATGAACTTTGTGGAATTAAAGCCTTGTTCACTGAACGAAAAAGGATAACCGGGAAATGGTAAAAAGGTGAGGGAATCAATATAATGACGGTATATTTTAAGTTGAGCTTCGGTACCGCACAGGGTAATCGTATTGTTTTGCTTTAGGAGTTTTTTGATCAGAGGAATGCTCCGACTAACATGTCCCATTCCCCAGTTAAGCGGCGAAAATAATATCCGGGAATGGTGTATGTTTTCGGGTAAAATCATTTCCACAAAATTAGCGACTGAAACCGCATTAATTACTTCATTTTGGTTAATTTTGAGACAAAATATAAACCATGAACGACGGAAACGAATTTTTAAAATATGCAACGAAACATGTGGGTATCAATAGCCTTCATGTCGGACAATACATAGAGTCTTCTTTAACCCCATACATCATTGAAGAGCGTCCCATGAACATGACACAGATGGATGTTTTCTCTCGATTGATGATGGATCGTATTATCTTTCTTGGCACGGGCATAAACGATCAAGTAGCGAATATTATCAATGCACAATTGCTTTTTTTAGAATCCTTAGATGCGAAAAAGGACATTCAAATTTACATGAACTCCCCGGGAGGATCTGTTTATGCTGGGTTAGGAATTTACGATACCATGCAATACATCCGACCGGATGTGGCAACCATTTGTACGGGAATTGCAGCTTCCATGGGTGCTGTGTTGCTTTGCGCAGGAGCGGAAGGTAAACGTTCGGCCTTAAAGCATGCTCGCGTTATGATTCATCAACCGCTTGGTGGGGCGCAAGGACAAGCATCTGATATTGAAATAACGGCTCGTGAGATACAAAAGTTGAAAAAAGAACTCTACGACATCATTGCTACCCATTCCAAACAGGACTATGAGAAGGTTTGGCATGACTCAGACCGTGATTATTGGATGACCTCAGAAGAGGCAAAGGCTTATGGTATGGTGGATGAGGTATTGTTGCGAAATCCAAAGTAAATGGAAGGAAATAAAGATTGTTCTTTTTGTGGAAAAGCGGTAACGCATCCAAGCATTTTAATTTCTGGTATTTCCGCTGTCATTTGCGAGGACTGCGTCAAGCAGGCATCCCGGATTGTCGATTCCGAAAACGAACGCATCAGTAAAGAAGGAAAAAAAAATCAGAAAGGGGAAACCGGGGTACTAAAGCCTCAGGACTTGTGTAAAAAACTAGACGAGTATGTTATCGGTCAAGAAACGGCTAAAAAAGTACTTAGTGTGGCCGTTTATAACCATTACAAAAGAATAAATCACCCTTCGAAAAATACGGAAGTTGAGATTGAGAAATCGAACATCGTTCTGGTAGGAAGGACCGGTACGGGCAAAACGCTTCTTGCTAAAACCATCGCACGCCTTTTAGATGTCCCTTTTTGTATTGCAGACGCTACCGTTTTGACCGAGGCTGGTTATGTTGGGGAGGATGTTGAAACCATTTTAACCCGTTTGCTACAAGCTGCGGATTATGAGGTAGAACGCGCCGAAAAAGGTATTGTTTTTATCGATGAGATTGATAAAATTGCTAGAAAAAGCGACAACCCTTCCATTACCAGAGATGTTTCTGGAGAAGGGGTTCAGCAAGCACTTCTCAAATTATTGGAGGGTGCGCAAGTCAACGTATCCCCTCAAGGGGGAAGAAAACACCCTGAGCAAAAACTAATTCAACTGGACACTAAAAATATTTTGTTCATTTGCGGTGGTGCCTTTGATGGAATAGAAAATACCATTGCCTCTAGGGTCAACAGAAATACCATAGGGTTTGCGAGCAATGATCTCAAGGCAATTGAAAAACAAGATTTACTCCAGTATATTTCTCCGGCAGATTTACGATCCTATGGTTTGATTCCAGAATTGATTGGTCGGTTTCCAGTTGTAAGCCACTTGCGCCCTTTAGATCGACACGCTCTGAAAAGGATATTGACCGAACCGAAAAATGCACTTATGAAGCAATTCGTTCGAATTTTTGAGCTCGATAACATTCGCCTCACCTTCGACCAAGACGTGTTGGATTTTATCGTGGATAAAGCCCTTGAATTTGAATTGGGCGCTAGAGGCCTACGTTCAATCTGTGAGGCTATTTTGATGGATGCCATGTATGAGATGCCTTCAAGCAATAAGAAGAAATTTCATTTGAGTTTGGAGATTGCAAAGAGCGCTTTTGATAAATCGAAAGTAAGTTCTTTATTTGCTGCGTGATAAATTTCTCGCATGGGTTTATTACTTTTGTAGCCGACCAATAAACGCATTATAAGATTAAATGAAAGTTATACAGTTTCGTGAAGCGCTTCGGGAGGCAATGTCCGAAGAAATGCGCAATGACCCTTCTGTTTTTTTACTCGGAGAAGAGGTAGCGGAGTACAATGGTGCCTATAAAGTTTCCCAAGGAATGTTGGATGAATTTGGCCCGAAAAGGGTAATTGATACGCCTATTGCAGAACTTGGATTCGCAGGAATTGCTGTTGGTGCCTCGATGAACGGTTTACGACCCATTGTGGAATTCATGACCTGGAATTTTGCCATATTAGCCGCCGATCAAATCATAAATTCTGCCGCCAAGATGCTACAAATGTCTGGCGGACAATACCATTGTCCCATTGTTTTTAGGGGAGGGAATGGAACAGCAGGACAATTAGCCGCGACGCATTCACAAAGTTTCGAAGCGTTTTATGCGCATGTACCTGGCCTTAAAGTAATTACGCCTTCCAATCCTGCGGATGCAAAAGGACTCTTAAAATCGGCGATTCGAGATCATGACCCCGTGGTTTTTTTGGAATCGGAAAAAATGTATGGAGATAAAGGCGAGGTACCTGAGGGAGAGTATTTAATTCCCATTGGTGTGGCTGATGTGAAACGTAAAGGAACGGATGTAACCATCGTTTCTTTTGGTAAAATTATCAAAGTGGCCTATGAAGCGGCTGAGGAATTGGCAAAAGAAAACATTCATGCTGAAGTGATTGACCTGCGTACGATTCGTCCAATCGATTATCATACGATTGTTGAATCCATTAAGAAAACGAACCGGTGTGTGGTGCTCGAAGAATCGTGGCCTTTGGCGAGTATTTCCTCTGAAATTGCCTATCATTTGCAGCGTTATGCCTTCGATTATTTGGATGC
The DNA here is from genome assembly GCA_903823565.1 of uncultured Flavobacteriales bacterium. Classification (GTDB taxonomy): domain Bacteria; phylum Bacteroidota; class Bacteroidia; order Flavobacteriales_D; family Crocinitomicaceae; genus UBA952. The sequence goes on along the minus strand of CAIJTF010000022.1, from coordinate 456 downwards.
CCCTGTTGAACGGGTTACTCAAACCGACACGCCTTTTGCTTTTTCTCCAACCTTGATTGATGAAGCACTGCCAAACGTTGAACGGGTAATTAAGGCCGTCAAACGAACCTTGTACCGATAAAATAGTATTTCAAAAAAAAGGGCTATCTCAACAAGATAGCCCTTTTGCATTTATGGTGTTTCTTTATAAAATCACCAATTGTTTTGTTGCCGTACCCCCGTTTACGCCAATCAACTTGAGGGTGTACACGCCTGGTGCTAGGTCAAATACTTCGGTCATTTGTGTGTTGTACACTTTTTTCCTTAATACTTGGCTTCCCGTTTGCGTTACCACTAGAAGTTCCGCTCCCATTCCTTTCCAAGAAATTTTAACATCTCCGTGTGAAGGGTTTGGATAAACATTTAAATAAACATCTACAAGCGCATTGGTATTGGCAGAAGATTCGTTGGTTATTT
>CAIJTF010000021.1 GCA_903823565.1 uncultured Flavobacteriales bacterium | reverse complement strand
GACTCCACCGAACGTACCGTGTATCGCTACCTCGACCTGCTCCGAGAATGTGGGTTTGATCTCCATAAAGACCACAACCAACGCTACTACATTGAACAACAACCCGGTGATGGCATCTACTTTACACCAGAAGAAGCCGATCTCCTGAAAGCACTCGTGTTAAGTACCGGAAAATCTTCCAAATTGAAGGATTCCTTACTCAGTAAAATATACCTTGGTTCTGAACTCCCGATGGTAGCCACCCACCTGCTCCATGCCAAAAACGGGAAAGCCGTGGAACGCCTCACCAAGGCTATGATGAATAAAGAACAAGTGGTACTCAAAAAATACCAATCCATCAACTCCGAAAGCATCTCCGACCGCCTCGTGGAACCCTTTGGTTTTACCGAAAACTACCACACCGTAATGGCTTTTGAGCCCGCAACACAGACCAACAAAACGTTCAACATTGACCGCATTGGAGCGGTAGAATTTACCGGTAATCCCTATAAATTTGAAGCGCTCCATGAACAACAAATTCCCGATGTCTTTGGCTTTGCCTTTTCCGGTAATAAATACCCCCTGCGCTTGGAATTGACCTTAAAAGACTTCCTGTTGCTTAAAGACCGCTATCCCCTGATTGCACCCTTTACGCGATACCATACCAAACTCGACCGCTACGTGCTCGAAGTAGAAGTAAACGACCTTAGGCCCGTAGAGGGGATGATTTCTCCGAGTTAACTTCATAAAAATGGTTATCTTTAGTTAAGAAGTAATGTAAGTCAGCTCATTCATCTAAAGTCCATGGATGAACTATTAATTCAACTACTTAGAATGGAGAAGAATCAAATTGAAATATTTAAATCATCCGATGGAAGCCCTGAACTCCTTGTTCGTTTGGTGGATGACTCCATTTGGCTCACGCAATCCCAACTGGTTGAATTATCTGATTTAAGTAAAGCCAATATTAGTGAGCACATTCAACATATTTTTCAATCGGGTGAGTTGGATCAAGGCTCAACCGTTCGGAATTTCCGAACAGTTCAATCATACATCCTAAGTATATTTCAAACCATTATATTACGCGGTATACTTGGTACGTGTTTTTATGTGCCTTATGAGAAGTTGAGTGGTTGGTTTAGAGAATATATAATTTGTTGCGAATTCAAGATAGAAGTATATGGATACAATGCTTGTTGAAAAAAGTGAAATAGTAGTTTTTAAACCAAAACATGGCCATACCGAATTTCAATTGGTATTGGATGGGAACGCTGAGACCATTTGGTTAATGGAACAGCAAATCATGGAACTTTTTGGTAAATCTCGCAGAACTATTGGTGAGCATATCCGAAATATTTATAACGAGGGAGAACTGGAAAAAAATTCAACCTGGCGGGAATTCCGCCAAGTTCAAGAGGAAGGGAGTCGGAAAGTAGAGCGAAAAGTCTCTTTGTACAACTTGGATGTTGTAATATCTGTAGGATACCGTGTAAAATCAAATGTAGGAACGGAGTTTCGTAAATGGGCAACCGAAAAGCTCAGAGAATATCTGATTCGAGGTTACGTGATCAATCAACAGAGAATTGAACAACTTGGGCAAAATATCGAGGTGCTCAAATCAGGTATTCGGATCTTAAGCCGGGTTGTCGACGAGAAATCAGAAGGTTTGGAGTTAGACTGGTTAACAGAATTCTCGAAAGGATTAACGCTCTTGGACGATTACGACAATGAAAATCTAGATAAGAACGGATTAACCGATTCGAACATAGAATACCCAAAGCTCAATACGTATTATGAGTTGATCGAATCTATGAAAACAGAATTCAAATCACCAATCTTCGGAATAAAAAAAGATAAGGGATTTGAAAGTGCCATTCATCAAATCGAAAAGGGAATGGACCATCAAGATTTTTATCGTTCTGTAGAGGAGAAAGCAGCTGTTTTGCTGTATCTAATTACCAAGAACCACGCCTTTACCGACGGAAATAAACGCATTGCTGCGGCCTGTTTTCTCCTCTTTCTGAAAGAAAATAATTTACTTTATACTCCAAATGGCGACAAAACAATTAGCGATGATGCCTTAGCAGCATTGACCTTATTCACAGCAGCAAGCAAACCGGAAGAAATGGAAACGGTAATCAGATTGATTTTAAGTGTTTTAAATAGGTCATTCATCACGCTCCGTTAACTTTATAAAAATGGTTACTTTTATCCTATGAGTGAAATCCGAGAATTAATGGATGCCTTGGTACAGTTTAGGGATGCCCGCGATTGGGCCCAGTTTCATGATACCAAAAACTTAGCTGTTGCCCTTTCCATTGAAGCGGCGGAGCTGAATGAACTGTTCTTATGGAAAGATACGGCAGCCTCTGAAGCAGTGGATCAAGAGAAAATCAAAGAAGAATTAGCGGATGTGTTTGCCTATGCCCTCCTCTTGGCTGAAAAACATAACTTAGATGTTAAACAATTGGTGCTCGATAAAATCGCTAAAAACAACGAAAAATACCCCGTGGACAAAGCTAAAGGCAGCGCTAAGAAATATGATGAGCTATGAGTGAAGGCTTCCTTCCTTCTGTCCAAATTAATAAATACGCGTTCACCAAGGAAGACTCTGTAGAGTATGCCTTAAATGCCTTCATGAAAAATGCCTGGCCGATTGTTTACATAATCAAAAATGATGTGCTTGGAGAGGCCTATGTTGGAGAATCTACCAATGCCATTAATCGAATGCACCAGCACCTCAGCAACCCAGACCGTCAGCGCTTAAAAGATCTTTTGGTAATTACTTGTGACAAGTTTAATCAGTCGGCCGTATTGGAAGATCGGAAGAGCACACGTCTGAACTCCAGTCACATTCAGAAATCTCGTATGCCGTC
>CAIJTF010000020.1 GCA_903823565.1 uncultured Flavobacteriales bacterium | reverse complement strand
CGATTATTTGTTTAAATACCGCGATGCCAACATGGAGGCAAAAATGAAAGCGTATTTAAAAAATCCAGGGGGATTAACGACGTTCAAAATTGGTTTAAAACATGAAATATGGCAAATTGAAACCAACAGTTCAGGCATTCCAAAGTACCGCTACCGCTACGGGGCGATGTACGTAAAGAACCCCTCTTGGGATCACGGATATTGCAAGGTTCTATATTTTACCATTAAACAAGATTACGCTGGTGGTGGAACCTATGGAGATACCTATGTTGGTTCCTACAGCGAAGAGTATTTCGGTTGTCCGTAACACCGATATCATTTTATCTACCGCTATGGGCCATGGATAACATGAATGGGAACTGTGTTTTCCGAAAGTCGGACAATGTAGTTGCCACTCCCTAGTTGTTCGGTCGATAGAAATCCCTGAGCATCGATAATCCCTGAGGCAATCCTTTGCCCCAATGTGTTGTAGAGCGTGTAGGGTTGGTTTTCGTAGCCTTCAAAGCGAACGGTTAGATCACACGGGTTCGGACCGAAACGTAAGGTGTTTTCTGCCAAATTACCTAACATCTCAACACAATTAGTTTCATTGATCCAAGGTTCGTTCCCAAGCAAAGGATAAAAAAATGGGTTAGGTGAATTTCCTGTAGTGGTTGTTGGTATGCATATGCTGGTGGTTGGTGCGGTTTCGTTAAGGGGCATTTCGTTGTTGGGGTAGGTACAATACTGATACCATAATTCAACGCTGTCTGCCTCCGTCAAACTGTAGTGCTTTTGCATTATGACATTCGATTTAATACCATACATCGGCCCTGAGGAAAGCATGTAAATGGAACTATCACCACAATAAAGGGTTTGAATATTCCCGAGGTGCATGAAGGATGATAGAGGCATTAAATCGAGGGAGGAAACGCGATAGGCATTGGATCCAAACGATCCGCCATTCCAAAACCAAAACGTACTGCTATCTTCAGAATGTAAGGGTTTCCATGCTTCTTCTTCTGGCATGGCCATCCAAGAGTTCATCGTTTTTTGATCAAGGGTAGTACCATTTAAGTCGGTTTTCAAAAGCATGTGTGCATTGTTAGAATACCCTCGGTTCGCGATAATTAAGGCATTGTCCTGCTCAATTACCTGAATGAAATCGGGTTGAATGGGATGGTCGTACAGCCTTCCAGTTACATAGTTACCTGCCGAATCCAAGGTGAGTAAAATCCCAGAATGATCCCCATTCTGGTAGCGGGTACCACAGGCATAAATGGTACTTCCCACCAGGCAGATATCTTTGAGAGTAAAGGCATCAGCGTTCGCGTAAAGGGCCTTTGTCCAATAAACGGATCCCGAAGCATGCATCATACTCAGGGTATTGTTTATACCTGAAAGGCTTGTGCTCAGGCTTAAAAATGTGGAATCTGAAATTCTTTCAATGTCTCGGGTTATACCGTCCTCCTGACTATTGGTAGGATGAATGGTCGACCACAATGGTGTCCCGCTCGCATTGACAGCTATGGTAATTCCCTGCCAATTTTCAGCCGGTCCTACCGCCAAGGAAATTCTCCCTCCAATAATGGCCAAGGTATCGTTTATCCTTGTAATGTGATCAAACGAAGAATAACTGGATAAGGCACCTGGGCTTAAATAGCTACTGCTAAGACAAACGCCCGTTGAATCATGCACGGCTAAAAAGCCATTGGCGAATGCTTGAGTACCTGTCACTAGAAAATTCCCATTTCCCATGCGCGTGTTGGCCCTTGCTTGGACGTCATAGAGGTTGCTGTATGTTCGGTTAACAAAAGTTTGTGCATTAAATAGCGCTGGTAAAAAGCCAATGAATAATAGTACGTTTTTCATTTTTTTATTTCAAATGTAACAAAACCCTTTAAGGTAAACTCAACCTTTGTACCTTTAGGTTGTTATCCCATAATGCCGCTAATAGAAGTTTCCCATTTGGCCAAGAATTTCGGTTCTTTTAATGCCGTTAAGGACGTTTCCTTTCATGTGAATGAAGGCGACGTATTTGGCTTTTTAGGCCCAAATGGTGCCGGAAAAAGTACAACCATTCGCTGTTTATTGTCGTTGATTAAACCTTCGGCAGGTAATATTTCTTTTTTCGGACAGTCATTATCAGACCATCGGAGTTCCGTATTAAGCAAGGTTGGTTGCATCATTGAAAAGCCAGATTTTTATAAATACGCATCTGCACAACGAAACCTAGAGATTTTTGGAAGAATTTCCGGAAAAACCATCGATCGAAAACAGATCGAAGCAATGTTAGAGTTTGTTGGATTAAAAGGACGAGAAAAGGATAAAGTTGCTGGATTTTCCCATGGCATGAAACAGCGGCTAGGAATTGCACAAACCCTATTGCATGATCCAGAGATCATTATTTTAGATGAACCAACTACTGGATTGGACCCGCAGGGAATTATTGATGTCCGAAACCTGATTCTGCGGCTAAGAGATGAACATAAAAAAACGGTTTTGCTTTCTTCGCATCAACTTTCTGAGATTGAAATCATAGCCAACCGTATGGTAATTATTAATCAAGGTAAAACCATCGTTGAAGGGGATGTGCAAGCACTGCTAGAAAAACAGAGCTTAACCTTGGAGGTGGAAGTATCGAATCCTGAGGCGCTACATGCTTTATTTTTGGCCGAGTTTCCATCCTTAAAATTTGAAGCGCTTTACGGAAACAATTTTCTCATAGAAATGGAATCAGACATCAGATCCCGCTTAATCGAGCGGATGGTAAGTGCTGGATGTGGCGTGAGATCCATGATTCCAAAGCGGAGTCTTGAAGATTTTTTCATTAAAATGGTTGGAGCCTGATGCTTTGGAAAAATACATACAACGAATTATTGAAAATCGCTTCAAAAATTCGCAGCTATATCGGAATTGGGGCACTCACCATCTTAGTACTGATAGTGATTTTTGCCATGAAAGCCGATGGGAAAACCTACCTAGGTTTTGTTACAGGATCCTTCGAACAAACCTTAAGTTTTAATGGGAACATCCTGAACGGAAACCTCATTGCTTTTATCATCATGCAAATGCTTATCGTGCATGTACCTCTTTTAATCGCATTGGTTACCGGGGATTTATTGTCTGGAGAATCTGCCACGGGGAGCATTAGGATGTTGGCTACGAAACCTATTTCTAGGACCGGAATCGTATTGTCAAAATGGTTAGCAGCTACCCTCTATACCTTGATAATGACCCTCTGGATGGGATTCTTAAGCCTTGTTGTTTCCCAATGGATTTTTGGTTCGGGCGATCTGATTGTTCTAAATCCCGATGGTTTATTAATCATTCCTAATTCGGATTTGCTTTGGCGCTTCGGTTTTGCGATGGGACTTGCATTTCTGGCCTTATGGACGGTTGCTACGCTTTCCTTGGCCTTTTCTGCGCTTGCCAAAAACAGCGTTGGCCCCATTGTTATCACTATGGCCGTTATCATTCTATTTACCCTTATTGGAACCCTTGATGTTACGGTATTCGATGAGGTGAAATTTTATCTTTTTACCACGCACATGGCCGCATGGCGAATTGTTTTCGAAGAACCTTTTCCAAAACAGGATATACTCCAATCCGTAGGGGTACTCGTAGGTCATATTGTTGGTTTATTAGCCTTCACTTTGTTTTATTTCAATCGAAAAGACATAACCTCATGAAAAGTCTATTTTTCTTTATTGGTCTCACGGGCTTGTTTACGTTGAACGCTCAAAATGCAAGCCTTCAAGGGTATGTAAACCGATTAAATGCGGTTGCTGATTATAAGGCTGATGTAAACGTAAAGGCATCAATACCGTCCATTTCGATTCCTGTTACCAACGCCAAAGTTTATTTTAAAAAGCCTACGAAATTTAAAGTGGTTTCTAATAGCATTGTAATTTTACCCAAACAAGGCATGAGCGACTTAAATGCCTTTTTTACCAATCCTAAAAAGTACACCCAAGTCCCTGGAGAAATTAAAATGCTCAATGGCGTACGAACCCAATTAATAACCCTTCTACCCAGTGAAGAAAGCAGTGAAATTATTCTGGCGAAGCTTTATGTAGGGACCGCGGAACCTCTCCTGTACAAGGCAATCATTACTACCAAAAGCAGCGGAAACTTCACCATTGATTATACGTACTCCGACGCGAAAAAATTCGCATTACCGAGTCGAATGGTATTTACCATAGACGTCAAAAAGTTCAAAATGCCCAAAAGTGTGGCATCTAATATTCGAAGTACTGGTCCCACCAAGCCGGTAAATCAAGAACAAAAAGGAACGATCACCATTACGTTCAGTAATTACCTTATAAATAAAGGGATTTCTGACAGTTTCTTTACGAAAAATTAATAGATATTCACCTCGCGCTCCAACGGAACTTGGAACCTTTCAAAAACGTTTTCTATAATAGCTTCTGACAGCGTGTAAATTTCTTTTCCGGTTGCACCGCCATGGTTTACCAATACCAGAGCTTGGAGGCTGTGAACCCCACAGGCACCTATAGTTTTTCCTTTCCACCCACACTGTTCAATCAACCATCCTGCTGGTAATTTGACGCTGCTTTCGTCGATGGGATAGGCCGGTAAATCAGGAAATTCGGATTGGAGTGCTTGATAATGGGACATTGAAATTACCGGATTTTTAAAAAAACTACCTGCATTTCCGAGCACCTTTGGATCGGGTAGTTTTGATTGTCTTATGCGAATTACTGCCTGACTGACTTCTTTTATGGTAGGATTGGATACCCCCATGCGTTCAAGTTCTTGATTAATCACCCCATAAGAGGTGTTCACTTCGGGCTTCAAACTAAGTCTGAAAGCTACTTTGCAAAGGACAAATTGGTTTTTATAGCCCCGCTTGAAAACGCTTTCCCGGTAACCGAAGGCACAGTCTTTATTATAAAACCGGTGCATGGTTCCAGTGGCTATTTCTAGCGCATCCAAATAATCAAACGTATCCTTGATTTCAACACCATAGGCCCCGATGTTTTGCATAGGAGACGCCCCAACACAACCCGGAATCAAACTTAAATTCTCAATACCTCCAAATCCATGTGCTACGCAGTGCATAACGAACGCATGCCAAGGCTCACCGGCACCTACTTCCAGGATTACGGAGGATGAATCGCGCGATGCTTCAGAAATACCCATGATTTCGTTCTTGACTACTAGTCCGTCAAAGTCTTGAGTAAATAACAAATTACTCCCACCTCCTATCACTAAATGGGGCATTGAGCGCATGTCAGGAAGCAGATCAGAAAGGCTTACAACGTCCGAAAAGGTAGCAAAACGAGTGGCTTTGACATCAATGCCGAACGTATTATAGTTTTTAAGCGATTGGTAAGCTTCCATGGTTCAAAGCTAAATAAAAATCTTTATCGTGCTTTATTTCCATCCTGAGTGTCCTTAGAATTCGACTAATCCCATCGCTAAAGGTTGGAACTTAATTTTTTCGCTTTCTCCTTGGGAATGAAAACTTGTTACTAACTTTGGAGGCATACGTTTCCCTAAAAAAAGACCATGATTAAATCTTTCCTTTCCCTTTTCTGTATTGTTTTTTCTTGTTCGGTTCTCTTCGCGCAAGAAGTGCCTATTAAAACCTATGGCAAATTTCAAGAAGTCATTACCAACATTGAACGTGGGTATGTGGATGAAGTAAATGCGAATCAACTTACGGAAACGGCGATTGTTGCGATGTTGGAAAAACTAGATCCCCATTCAACCTACATACCTGCGGAGGAGGCGGATGAAGCACAATCGCAAATCAATGGTAGTTTCGTGGGTATAGGTATCCGCTTTCAAATCGTTAAGGATACCCTAATGGTGGTGGCAACAATTCCCGGTGGTCCGAGTGAAAAAGTAGGATTGCTGGCCGGGGATCAAATTGTTGGGGTAGACGAGGAGAATATTGCAGGGATTGGATTAAAAAACAATGAAGTACGCGCTAAATTGATGGGGGAGTTGGGAACTAAGGTTAAAGTCAAGGTAATGCGGAAAAAGCTAGAACCAATTTCCTTTACCATTACCCGAGATAAAATTCCGATTTTTTCGGTGGATGCAGCCTACATGATTGATAAAGAAACAGGATATATTAAGCTGAATAGCTTTTCAAAAACGACGGTTGAGGAAATTCGAAGTGCTTTAAAGACCCTGAAAGGAAAGGGAATGAAAAATTTAATCTTTGATCTTCAAGGAAATGGGGGAGGCTTATTGGATGCTGCGCGCGGCGTAGCCGATGAATTCATTTCGGGTAATAAACTGCTTGTTTATTCGATAGGAAGAGCCCAACCACGGATAAATCTAAACGCAAATGAAAAAGGATTGTGGGAAGAGGGTGGACTTATCGTTCTGACCGACGAATATACCGCCTCTGCCAGTGAAATTGTCTCGGGTGCGGTACAAGATTGGGATCGGGGTTTGGTGGTAGGACGGAGAACTTTCGGAAAGGGCTTGGTTCAAAGACCCATCGCCTTGTCGGATGGAAGTGAAATTCGGCTCACCATTGCTCGGTATTATACACCAACCGGTCGATTTATTCAAAAACCCTATCAAGACGTCGAAACGTATAGAAAAGACTTAACACAACGGTATTTAAACGGAGAATTTCAACATGCCGATTCCATTAAATTACCAGATTCTTTATTGTTTTACACCTTGGTTAAAAAGCGCTTGGTGTATGGTGGGGGAGGAATCATGCCGGATGTTTTTGTGGCTCTTGATACCGCTGATGTTACGGACTATTATAGTCAATTAATTCGAGGTGGACATGTCAATGCCTTTAGTTTGGAATATGTTAATTCGAATCGAGAGGCCTTGAAAAAGACCTATCCAGATATCAAGTCCTTTATCGCTAATTTTTCAATGGATCAAAAAATGATGGATGCTTTTTTTGCCTATGTGATTAAGGAAAATCCGAAATTAGAGTTTGACCAAGAAGCGTATAACATTAGTGGAAACTCTATTCGTACCCGATTGAAATCTAACATTGCGCAAGATCTCTTTGGTTATAGCGAATCGTATCAAATTTTTAACGACCTCAACGAGGTGGTTCAAAAGGCAACCCAGCTTTTCAAGGATAAAAGCTATCAGGGATTTGATTTGGATGATTAAATAACGGGAAACGATCTGAATAGCCTAAGGATTTTCTACCTCAGTGCTGCCAAATCATGGCTAAATGCGGGATGCCATCCTCCAGGTAAGGGTCGTTTAAGGAGGTAAATCCTAAGGATTGATAAAACGATTCTAGATACGCTTGAGCAGAAATTTTTATGGAAAACTCAGGATATAATCTTTTGGTCTCATTAAGCGTGAAACGCATAAGTTCATAACCAGCTCCTCCTTTTCGATGTGACATTCGAACCAATACTCGCCCGATTGAAGGTTCTGTGTATGATACCTTCGGAGGAACAATTCGGGCATACGATAAAAGTTCAGAATTTGGAAGCTTACCCAATACATGATAACAAAGGAGGTCTTTATCATCCATATCTTGGTAGATACAGTTTTGTTCGACCACAAAAACCTCGCTACGTAGTTTGAGCACGTCGTACAGTTCCTCGGTTGTGAGTTCGTTAAAGGATTTGACGTGATAGCGTATCATTCTTTTCAAATTTATAAACTTATTGCGCACGGTTCTTTCATTTCCTATTATTTTTGTTGCACATGGAAGGAAATCAAATCGTAATATTCGTCTTTACTTTGGTGGTTAGCTGCCTTCTGATTTTCGATATACGGAGTTTATTCAAACACAAAGCATCCGCACAAAGTACTAAGAATGCAGTAATATGGACCCTTATTTGGATTTCTACGTCCATGCTTTTTTCAGTGTTCATTTGGTTTGAAAATGGTTTTGAACGCTTTAGTCAATTTCAGTCTGCTTACTGGATCGAACAATCCTTGTCCGTCGATAACTTATTTGTTTTCTTAATGGTTTTCGGGTTCTTCGGAATCAATGGTCCTTCACAACACAAAATTTTATTGTGGGGAATTCTAGGTGCCATGGTACTGCGTGGGATTTTTATATTTGCTGGTACTTGGTTAATTAAACTCACCTATTTACCACCTTTTTGGATCTTCAATCAAGATCCTCATATCCCCAGAGCTCCAGGATCGTTTCATCAAATTAATGTGCTCATTACATTTTTTGGATTTATGTTGGTCTATGCAGCGATAAAAACCCTGCGGTCCTCTGAGGAGGAGGATAAGGTGGATTACAACCAAAGCTTTGTGGTTAGAATTCTTCGGAAGTATTTTAATGTACTCACCAAAGACAACTCTGATCAGTTTTGGATAAGGCGAAACGGTCGATTGTTTTTTACCCGCTTGTTTATGGTTTTAGTGATCATCGAAACCACGGACTTGTTATTTGCCATTGATTCCATTCCCGCTATATTTTCTATCGCACCCGAGGATCCCTTCATTCTTTATACATCGAATATTTTTGCCATTTTCAGTTTGCGATCCCTGTATTTCCTTTTGGCTAATTCCCTCGATGCCTTCGCAAAACTAAAATACGGAATTGGTGTCATTTTAGGATTTATCGGTGTTAAAATGATTATCGCTCCTTGGATTCATATTGAGACCTTTGTCTCCCTCTCGGTCATCATCATCGCATTAGCAGCGTCCGTATTGGCCTCATGGTGGGGTGTAAAAAATTCTCGGGGCATTTAACCAAAACAGGAATCCCTTTTATAGGCCATCAAAGCCATTAAGAACCATTTGATTTTATGTCAACGACGGCGCCTAAAATAGGCTACACGCACCTTCCTCACTGCTGCTAACTTGGTTTCGGAACAGTTCGAATAATTCGCGACCTACACCTACTTGTTTAGCCTCTGGTAGGTCTGGAACAGGTCGGCTCGAAAAATCGGAGCTTAAGCACATGAGCGTACCTTCCCGACAATCCAACCGAATTAAATCGCCACTGATAATTTTTCCAATCTCCCCTCCGTGACTCGCTTCCGGACTCATGTGAATGGCAGCAGGTACTTTTCCAGATGCACCACTCATTCTACCGTCGGTTACTAAGGCCACTTTGAAGCCTTTTTTTTGAAGTATACTCAACGTTGGAGTTAACTGGTGTAATTCAGGCATGCCTTTGTGTGATGGGCCTTGGAAGGGTAGTACGGCAACAAAGTCCTTGTTCAGTTCACCCTTTTTAAAAGCAGTAATGAGGTCCGCTTGCTCATGGAACACCATGGCTGGAGCCTCGACAAATAAATGCTCTTCTGCTACAGCGGCTGTTTTTACCACACTTCTACCTACATTACCTCGTAATATTTTAATGCCTCCATTCGCTGAGAATGGTGAAGTGGCCGGACGTATAATGGATTCGTTTAAGGATGTTTTCGCTCCTTCTCGCCAAGAAAGTGATCCCGATTGGATAAATGGTTCTTTTGTGTAGGCATTTAATCCATTACCTAGGATGGTACAGACCTCTTCATGCAATAGCCCCTGTTCAAGCAGTGTATGAATTACAAATCCCATCCCTCCTGAAGCATGGAAATGGTTAACATCGGCAGCCCCATTAGGATACATCCGTGTAATAAGTGGAACCACTTCCGATAATTCAGACATATCCTCCCAATTAATGATGATACCCGCCGCTTTAGCCATGGCTATCAAATGGATCGTGTGATTCGTAGATCCACCAGTAGCAAGCAATCCAACCATACCATTAACGATTGTTTTTTCTGAAACAATGTCCTTCAAGGGGTTAATTCCCTGTTGAGAATTTTCCGATACAATGCGAACGGCTTCTTCCGTTAAAAGATCCCTTAGTGGGGTACCTGGGTTGACAAAACTAGATCCCGGTAATTGCAGCCCCATAATTTCCATCAACATTTGATTGCTGTTTGCTGTACCATAAAAAGTGCAAGTCCCTGGGGAGTGGTAGGAGTCCGATTCGCCTTTAAGTAACTCCTCACGACCGATCTTACCCTCTGCATAAAGTTGTCGAATTTTTGCTTTTTCATCGTTTGAAATGCCGGAGGGCATAGGACCTCCAGGTACAAATACCACGGGAAGGTGCCCAAAGCGTAGGCTTCCCATAAGTAGGCCCGGAACAATTTTATCGCATATACCAAGGCAGAGTACCCCATCAAAAACGTTATGGGATAAGCCAATTACTGTCGACAATGCTACAACGTCTCGCGAAAATAACGACAAATCCATTCCTGTTTGACCTTGGGTTACACCATCACACATGGCAGGAACCGCACCGGCAACCTGAGCTACCGCATGATGTTTTGTGGCAAACGCTCGTATTAATTTGGGGTAATCTTCGTAGACTTTGTGCGCGGAAAGCATATCGTTGTACGAAGTGATGATACCAATGTTTTTTAAGGCATCACCAGCCAAGGCACTTTTTTCATGGGGTTGACAACCCGCGTAGGCATGTGCTAGATTTCCACAACTCATAGCTGCACGTGCAAGGCCATTGACACGAGCCTCCTCCATTTGTTCGAGGTAAGCCTTTCGAGTATCTATACTTCGAAGGATTATTCTTTCGGTTATTGAAGCAAGGGTAGTGTTAACCTTCATGGAGCAAAATAAATTTCCGTTAGTTCATTAAGAATGTAAGATATAGGCGTTTTTTCTTCTTTACTAGCACAGAACTTTTCCCATTTCTCATCACCAAAAATAAGCAGAATTCGATGCTTAATACTTTTTAAAAGGCTTGCATTGCATGAAATGCGTTGAACAGGGTGTGTTGGGGCAGAGGTTCCAATGCATGCTAAATCCTTGGTTTGTAATCCGATGAACGAGGGTTCATCATCTGGAAAAAGCGATGCAAAATGCCCATCGTTACCCATTCCTAACAGTGCGATATCGCCGTGATGAAAAGTCTGATACAATTGATTGCATTGGTTGATGCTCTCCTCATAATCCATTGGATTACTCACCATCCCTAAAAGATTAAAGCCCGGAATACCATTAAAAATTCGTCGAATCGCACCCTCGTTGGAAGAGGAATCATTGATTCCTACAAATCGGTCGTCCACCAGCCCAAATGTCACTCTCTTATAATCAATGGGGCACTGAACCAATTTTTCATAAACGGGGAAGGGAGTTGACCCTCCGGATAACAAAAGCGATGCAGTGCCTTTTGTGGAGACACTATCAAGCAACAGAAAGGAAAGGCGCTGGGATAGCGCTTCAATCGCCTCCGTTCGAGAGGAAAATTGGATTAATCCTTCCATGATTTTGTTATCCAAGTTGTTCCTTTTTCGAGTACTAAATCACCGGGTCCCCAGGTTCCGGCTTCATAGAGCACGTTGGGTTGATTGCTCTGTTTCCATCCCTCCGTAATAGTTTCTATCCACGTCCAAGCCGCTTGTAATTCATCTTGTCGCATGAACAGGGTTTGGTTTCCACGAATTACATCCATTAGTAACCGTTCATATGCCTCCGGTAGTCGCTCTTTGAAGGAATCCATGTAATCCAAGCTTAGCGCGATGGGTTTGTAGCGGTAACCCCCTGGGCCTGGTACCTTTGTCATTTGAATTAATTCAATCCGCTCCTCAGGTTGTAAGCGTATGATTAGTTTGTTGTTGTTGAGCTTTTCTTTTGATGGAAAAATATTATGGGCAATTTCTTTGAAATTGATGACGATTTCGGAATATCGCTTTTTCATTCGCTTTCCAGTCCTTAGGTAAAAAGGCACATTTTTCCAGCGAAAATTATCGATAAAGGTTTTTATCGCAACAAAGGTCTCTGTTTTTGAATTGTACTTCCCAATGTCCTCCAAATAGGAACTAACCTCTGCACCTTGTACATTCCCACGCGTGTATTGGCCTTTTACCGTATCCGTTTGAACCGTGGCTTTCGTGAACGGACGAAGGGCCTTTAAAACTTTTAATTTTTCGTTTCGCACCTCATCGGCTTCAATGATATGCGGAGGTTCCATCGCGACAAGACAAAGGAGTTGGAGTAAATGATTTTGAACCATGTCCAACAGGGCTCCACTTTGATCATAGTAGTCCGCCCGTTGCTCTACGCCCAAGCTTTCAGAAACCGTAATTTGAATGTTGTCAATACTAATGGAGTCCCACGTGCGCTGGAATAAGTTGTTAGCAAACCGAAGGACCATTAGATTTTGAACGGTTTCTTTTCCCAGGTAATGGTCGATGCGGTACACTTGATGTTCGTCAAAGGCTTTTGTGATTTCGGTATTAATCTGCTGTGAAGAAGCGAGACTGTTTCCCAAGGGTTTTTCCAATACGACCTTACTCTTTTCGTTAATCAATCCACAGGATTTTAAGGTTTGCGAAATGGGACCAAACGCAGCGGACGGTGTCGAAAAATAAAAGATGTTCTCGTAATCAGGATAACCTAATAAAAAACTCTTTAGGTCTTGAAAGGCATCTGCTTCTGGCTTTTCTGCACGAATTAAAGCAATTTTCGTTTTGAATTTATCCCATTGCCCATCGGTAGCCGGTTTTCCATCTTGCGTCAAAAGAAAACTTCGCGTCTTCTCTTGAAAGGCTTTTTCGTCCGGTGCTTTTCGTGTTATGGCAATTACATTAAAATGTTCATCGATTTGTCCATCCAACATTCTGTGAAACAATGCCGGATAGATTTTACGAAAAGCAAGGTCCCCATCGCCTCCAAAGACTACCACATTGAAATTGCTAAACTTTTCATGCTCTGTTGACTTTTTACTCATTTTTTTTCTAGTATGTGTCAAAAATACACTAAGTACCGTTCAAAAGCAAACAAATTTAATAAAATCATCCACCGCAACCTGTTGAAAAAGACAAGAACAACGACGCGGTCGCACAAATGCAACCCTTTGCCATGAATGTGTTACTTTTGCAACATGATTCGACTCCTGCTTTCGATTGCTTTGCTAGTTTCAACTTCCATCCTTTTTGCGCAAAAACCAGCAAGCGATGGAATGGTTATCGGACGTATCGTCTCTTCCATTTCTAAAAAACCACTAGAGTACATCAAGGTTAGGCTACTAAAAGCCGCTGACTCTTCCGTAATTTTTACCCAATATTCAGATTCAGAGGGCCGTTTTCGATTCGAAAATTTACCCTATACTTCCGCCATTCTTTCGGTATCATCCAATAGCTATGATTCGGTTTTTTTGAGAGACGTACTGCCTACCAAAGAAATTCGCATTGTTAACACAGGAAATATTGAGCTTAAACCTCAAAAGGAAAGGACAACCGATGAAATTACCATTCAACGAAAACAAGAGATTTTATACAGTGGAATCGATAAGAAAGTGTACAATGTAGGTCAAGATTTGACGGTTAGAGGAGGAACGGCCAACGATGTGTTAAAAAATCTTCCTTCGATCGACCTAGACCAAGACGGCAGAATTTTGCTTCGTGGGGAAGGTTCGGTCAATATTTTAATTGATGGGAAACCGAGTTCGCTTACCGGATCGAATGGAAAAACCTTATTGGACGCCTTGCCTGCTGGTTCCATTGATCGCATAGAGATTGTCACCAACCCCTCCGCAAAATATGATCCTGACGGAAGTTCTGGAATCATAAATATTGTTCTCAAAAAGAACAAACTTAAGGGATTCAATGGCTTACTTACCGCAAACTTGGGAAGTGGAAACCTGCGTGGAGGAAACGTAGCGGATGAAAGTGCCTCTATCAGCTACAGGAACGCAAACTTCAATGCTTTTGCCTCGTACAATGGCAGGTATCTTACCGGTTACCGAAATAATTTTATGTACAGCCGACAACTAGCTTCCAACGATTCGATAGTCATTCTGGATCAAAGCCGATTGGGAACGGATCTCAATGCAGGGCATACCGCTAGAGCCGGTGCTGATTGGGTCCTTAAGAAAAATCGAAGCCTATCCTTCGTCACTACCGCATCCATGGGGCAGCGGGACCGTACCGGTGATTTGTGGAATACACGGCTAACGGAAGATTCAATCGGTAAAGGTATTCCCTTACAGCGTTGGAGAAGGATTTCTTACGATCCAAGCGATCAGAAAAATTTGGATGTAAGCATGAATTTTCGGCAACAATTTAGGAGCAATCGGGGCTTTATCACGGCCGATGCCTCACAAAGTTTTGGTTTGGATAACATTCAAGGGTTTTACGATCAATTCGCCTACACCCTCGATACCGTGCCCCTTTCACAAATCGCTCCCCTAAATCAACGCCTAGAAAATAGGGAGACGAGCAGGGTAACTACCTTTCAGTCGGATGGTGTTTACTTATGGCCAGACCAATTTATTCGGACCGAATTTGGTGTGAAAGGAATTTTACGTAGGCAAGAGGTGAATACCTTTTCCGAAACTCGAGATACATTAAGCGCTCAGTTTTTACCCGACACCCTTTCTAATTTTCTATATCGGTACGATGAAAAAATCTTTAGTATTTATGGTATTGCAGCCCACCAGTGGGGCAAGTTTAAATATCAAGCAGGAATCCGCCTAGAAAAAGCCTTTCAAATTCCGGATTTAATAAGCGATTCTATTCGAATTGTGAACGATTATTTCAATGTTTTTCCCTCTGCCCATGTGCGATACGTACCAAAATTGGGGCAAGAATTCGGATTGAGTTACAGCCGACGCATTACCCGCGCCTCCAGTTCTGATTTAAACCCTTTTACCTCTTACGCCGACCCCCTTAATTTACAGCGGGGAAATCCGTATTTACAACCTGAGTTTATCGATTCATACGACCTATCTTACACGCGGGAAGGAAAACTATTGAGTTGCTCCGCGAGCCTTTTCTACCGAAGGACTACAAATATGATTTCACGTGTTCGCTTATTTGCCGAGGACAATGCTTCCGTCCAAACCTTCATCAACGTAAATTCGGCGAACAGCCTGGGAACGGAGTTAGTTTTCAATTATAAGCCCTTATCATGGTTTAGAACCACCTTGTCTACCAATGTAAACTACATTCAATATCAAACCGATATCGCAAGTTGGAATCGTTCTGGTTTCAACTGGAGTGCAAAGTGTAACGCAAGCGTAGATTTTTGGAAAAAAACCGCCACCGTGCAACTTAATGTAAATTATATTGCCCCACGCATTACCATACTCGGTACCGTTCAGCGCCGAGGAGCAACGGACATTGCCTTCGATAAGCGACTTGGTGACCATTGGACGTTGGGTTGTAAGGTGACCGATGTATTTAATCGGCAAGGGTTTTACGGTTATCTCAGACAGCCAACCATTACACAAGACATTGAGTTTAAATGGCTAACCCGACGTTTTTATCTCAATGTATCCTATAAATTTGGTAAATTAGAAATGACAAAACCAAAGTCTGGACAAGAATCTGGCGGCGGAACTGAAATGTAAAGGAAATGAGTAAAAAAAATTCGAATCGAATTAATGTCGTTTATTCAACCAATCCCAATTTTTCCTACCAAGAAGAGGAAGCCCATGATGAGGAGACCCTTCCACCCTCGCAACAAAAGCTCTATGTCTCCATTGACCGAAAGCAAAGAGCAGGGAAGGAAGTGACCTTGGTGGAAGGATTTGTAGGAAACGACGAAGATCTAAAAGCTTTGGGTAAACTGCTTAAATCAAAATGTGGTGTTGGTGGCTCCGCAAAAGATGGTGAGATTCTTATTCAAGGAAACCTCAAGCAAAAAGTATTTGACATCCTTATGGCTTCCGGATATAGCCAAACCAAGCAAAAAGGAGGAAATTAATTCGATTTTATCCAACGAATGGATTGCCTTCCTACCTCAGCGTCAACCTCTACGATATAGGGTCCAGGGTTTAGGTCTTTTGTGCTTTGGAGCGTAGTGTTCAGTCCTTCACCGTTTGCGATTAGACGCCCACTTAGATCAAATATCTTGTATTGAAACGGCCCCTTACATTCCAAAGTCAGTTCATCGTTGCCTGGATTGGGGTATAGTTTCAATGCCAATTCCTCCGAACCGCTGAGGGCATTGATGGTCGTATTGATATTCATGGTGGTATTGGTTACAATGGCATCGTTCCAATCAAAAAAAATATAACCTGTGTTTCTAAGGGTATCGTAGGTTGGAAAAACCAATACAGGCGCTTCTTGAATTCGAAAACGAACAAAGCCGTGACTTTCAGGTTCATTGGAGTTTGAGTCAGGTAGCCAAATTTGTGGAAAATCAAAACGAACAACATGATCTCCTATAAACGTTGTCTGCATAGTATGCGACCTATCAAATACGTCGAACGTTGATACATCCAGTAGGTTTTCTAAGGTATCGATGATGTATATGTCTTGTGCTGGTGCCGTACCCGTATTTTGAAACTCTATGGTGTACGTTAAAATTTCTTGGCTATTTCCATCGATAAATTCTTCTCCTACATTCGCCAATAGCAAGGATGTTGAGCTAGGTCTTATCACCGTTTTTTGGTTCGGATCGTAACTGTTTCCGAGGGTTCTGTTGAGGGCAAAATAATTATTGTTCATCTGGCAATCAACAACGTTACAATTAGGGGTAATAAACCCTTCGTACACTTGGTTTAGATTCCCCGCTAATCCTGAAGGCAATAGAAAGGGGATGACCGCACTTTGGTAACCACTTACATTGTTTAATACCCAAACAATAGTATCGCCTACTTGCGAAAAATTTGGAAGGGTAATGTTGTTGACTACGGGCGTTACATTTGATGGATGTTTTAGCTTTAGGCTATAGGAGGAACATGGACTCGGGCCTGCAGCATTCCAATAGAGATAAACATTGATTTGCTGTCCCTGAAAATAAGTGCCGCTATGGCTTAAAAAGGTAGATAAATTTGTGCATGGGGTGCAATTCACCGGGAAATTATATGCGTTAGGGTTGCTAAGTGCGCCCACTATATTTTGACCTGGGACACTAGGGAATCCATAATTGTTAAGGTAAGGGGCGTTAATGTAGGCGTACACGCTGTTGCTATTACTGATCGCTCCAGTGTAATTATACATTCCCGTTGAGTCTGTAAAAACGGTTATTGTTCCGTTGCTCCCAACCAAAGTTACAGGGGCATTGATCATAGGATTTTCTCCTGAATCGAATATATTATTCGAGTTCGCATCGCAATATACATACCCTTGAAAACTGTTGGTGATACATCCATTATAATTGCATTGAAGACCAATATTTAAGGTTTGTGGATTGCTCATGTTCCAACCGCCAACGTTTTGTTGAAACGTTTGTGGAGACGGTAATCCATTGTATTGAATGAAATTTGGGGCTACGGAAACAAGAACACTGTCAACTGGATTGCCAAATAAATTAAGGGTGTATGCCCCGTTTGCATTCGTGTATACCTGCCCTTGGGTTCCTAGCATTTGACCAAGGATTAATGCATTGCTAATGGGCATCTCTCCAACTTCTTGAATTCCATTGTTGTTTGCATCGCAAAATACCACACCGGATAGCCCTAAATTGGTTGCGCTTGTGTCGCACACCAAGGACATTTGAAAGGTATAAGTTCCTCCTGGTGTCACTTGAATGGGGTTCGGATTGATCGATTGTACTTGATACCCATGGTTTGCCAACCATCCGTTATCGACGGCAAGGGTGTAATAGCCTGTATTGCTTAAACCCAGCGTTAGGGTATTATTTATTAAGGTGCCATAATAAAGGGATCCATTGTCATTGAAAACCAGGGGCACATTTTGTAGGGTTGAATCTACCGATCCATCTTGGTCACAGTCTAGTGAGACGGTGCCATTAAACGTGGTGTTGTATACCATTTGCGACCAATTTGTAGTAGCCGTAACGGTGCACCCATTCGCGTCAACCACAACTACGGTGTAAATCCCTGGGGTATTGGGTGTAATTTGGCTAGTTGTGAATCCCCAATTGGGCCAAGAGTAGGAGTAGGGGGGTGTTCCACCTGTGGCTACTGCTACAAGGTTATTGCCGTTCAGAACGATGCTAACCGTCAAGGGATTGGGTTGTGTAAGGCATACCGTTATGCTTGTATTGCAATTCGCAGCGTCCATTAAAGTACCTTGATAACAGCCCGCTGGTAAATTCAATAAATTCAATCCGACAGCACCGTTGGACCAAACCATGGTGTAGGGAGGGACCCCGCCGGTTGGAAATACCGATATACTTCCGTCGTTTCCTCCATTGCACGTGACATTACTCACATTCCAAGTGGCCGTACAGTTTTGTGCTTTAAATTCAACGCAAGAAAGGGCAATCCAAAGAATTGCCCATCCTGAAATTCGATGAATCATGAAATTACTGTTTGATAATTTTTACCAACTGCACTTTCCCGGCTTGCTCTAATCGAATGAGGTAAACTCCCGAAGTCAAGGCGCTAATATCCAATTCTCCAGTACCGTTGAAATGGTTGGAGGAAATTATTTTACCCGTCAAATCTTGCAACGTAGCGCTGAAAGGACCTTCAACGGAAATAGTAACTTGATCCTGAGCCGGATTAGGCGTAATTTCATGTGCGAGCGTTTGTTCCCCAACTTCTTCTAACCAAACATTCACATTGTAGGTGGTGTTGGTTATGATTGGTGCGTTCCAATCGAAATAAATATAAGCGGTATTTGTGATTTCGCTACCGTTTTCATTTCCTGTGTTTTCTTGAATTCGATACGTGAATTGTCCATGACTAGCGGGTTCATTGGTATTGGAATCTGGAAGCCAAATGCCATTATATTCAAAATGCAAAATTCCGTTCCCCATATCGACGATTTGAACGGGGTGAGAACTGTGTACCAAATAAAAACTAGAAAAATCCAACTGCGCATCGAGGGTATCTACCACTACGATGTTCTGTGCAGGCGCCGTTCCCGTATTTTGAAAGCGTACAGTGTAGGTGAGAATATCATCGACGCCCGTTTCTATGGCTTCCACCGCAAATAGACTTCCATTATATATGGATGGTTTTGCAACGAGTTTGTCGTTCGGATCGTAACTGTTCCCTAAAATTTGTAATAAATTTCCATTGTTGTTTTGCTGATTGCAATCTTGCACATTACCTGTAGGATTTATCGAACTGGTGAAATAGTGGTTTGCACCGTTGGTAAGTCCGCCTGGTATAGTAAAGGTTATAATATCTGTTGCACTGTATCCGCTCCAAGCATTGGATAAATTCCAGGTGATTGTATTTCCTGAAATAGTGTATCCAGCGGTGTTAATAGAACCGGTATTAACCGTAATCCCTGCAGGGAAGGTAAACGAAAGGGTATAGTTGCCCGAGGCAGTAGGGCCATAATTTCCCCAATTTAACTTAATATATGCCGTGGAATTTTGGTAATATCCAATCCAAGGTGTAACCGTCGTCCAAAGGTCGGCACAACCGTTCCCTGCCCCGCCTCCGCAATTGATGGGCAACATACCGTTTTGGTTTGTGATAAGCGTTATTACACCAAAATTTGGGGTGTAGCCTAAATAATTTAAGTAGGACTGATCCACTGTGGCAGTGACGTAATTGGTATTCGAAAGTGGACCACAGTAAATGAAATATCCAGTAGAGTCAGTGAATACCGTAACGGCATTGATGTTGTTCATGTTGGGGGTTGCATTCAAAATCACTGGTGCAGAAACAAGTGGTAGTTCTCCAGCATCCATTATATTGTTGTTGTTCGCATCGCAAAAAACATAGCCGGAATAACAATTTGGATTTCCATTGTTCGCACCACAATTAATCGGAAAAAAGACCGTTGGCGGAACCGCACCCGCATTGCAACCGAGGTTGATAATGGAATCCAAGGTATTATTTGCTGTGTAGGCATGTTGGGTCAACCAGTTACTGCTTATTGATACGGTTGAACTTGCCCCAGCGACTGCCATATAGTTGGCAGCATACATACCCTGCAAATTGGTATATACAATCACGGATCCAGTACCATAATTTACCGTAACGGGAGCGTTGTTTATTGGGGAATCGTTTCCATTGTAAATGCCATCACCGTTTTGATCACAATAGACTTGACCATTGACACACATTGAGGCTAAATTACCTCCGCCATTACCGCAATTCAATGTAATAACGATTGTTTGCGCACCGGCACTTGTTGAAAGGGTTGGTGGTCCTTGAATACTTCCTATCGTATAATTGTTTGCCGCAAGCCAAGCTGGATCAACGCTTAGCGTATAAAAACCCGGTTCAATTCCTGTAAAGTTGTAAAAATTACCCGCCGTACTACCGGTGTACGCTTGGCCCGATCCAGTCAAAATTAAAGGTACGGGTGTATTGTTCAAGGAAGAATCAATGGTGCCATCGTTGTTGCAGTCCACCTGAACGAGCGAATAAATAGGCATTTGACACGAGCCTAGGGTCATAACAACGGAGTCAACCACCACGGTTTGGTTTGCAAAGTTAAACACCGAGGCAATTACCGTATACGTGCCGGGGCCTGGGTAAGTATGTGCAGGCGCAGGATTGAGATTGATAACCGTTCCCGCAGTCGATATACCGCCATTGCCCTGGTAGGAAGTCCCATCCCCCCAACTGACATTACACTGAAATTGCGAAGGCACAAAGTTGTTACCTGTAATTACAAAGGGTAAGGTATAGGAGGATTGCGCATTATTTGCCGCTGTTTGCGCCCAAAAAGAAACCGATATGGCCGTGTCACATCGGGTAGTTAACGTATTGGGCATCAAGTTCAAACCCGTTAAAACGTAACCTGTTTGTGCAATAAAAACATACGATACGTTTAGGAAAAGGAAGAGTAGTAGTTTTTTCATACTTTAAAGGTATAAATTAATTTATTAATTTCAAGGACTGTTGTTTTTAAAATTGCTCTTGAATAATTTAATACTTTCGCTTCCATTATAAGCCATGCAACTTTCATACGAAATAGAATTTGGAAATTTAGAATTATTGGCCAAACAGGTGGTAGAGGGATTCATTACGGGTTTACACAAAAGCCCATTTCATGGTTTTTCCGTAGAATTTGCGGAACATCGCATATACAATCAAGGAGAATCTACACGCCACATTGACTGGAAGCTATACGGCAGGACCGATCGTTTGTATACCAAAAAGTATGAGGAGGAAACCAATTTGCGCTGCCACATGCTTATCGACTGCTCCAATTCCATGTACTTTCCGGTCGATTCCAAACCCAATAAAATTACCTATGCCATTCAAGCAGCAGCCAGTTTGGCGGAACTCCTCAAAAAACAGCGTGACGCCTTCGGTATATCCCTTTTCTCAGAATCGCTCCTGCTACATACCCAGGCGAAATCCTCGCCTTCCCATCAACGCTTTGTTTATGCCGAATTAGAAAAGTACTTAACCCAATTTGTACCAGCAAAAGGGAAGGATACGCACCTAGCTTCCGTTCTTCATGAAGTGGCAGAAATTATTCATAAAAGGAGCTTGGTGATGCTGTTTACCGATTTCTGGACCCTTGAAGAAGATCCTCATGAAGTTTTCAATGCCATCAACCATTTAAAGCACGAGCGGCATGAGGTTATTGTTTTCCATCTTTTTCAACGGAAACATGAAGCCGAGTTTTCGTTTGACAACCGACCCTTTTTGCTCGTGGACATGGAAAGCGGAGAAGAAATAAGAATGTTGCCCAATGAATATCGAAATCAATACCGAACATCGTACGCTGAACACCTTCAAAACCTAGCATTGCGTTGCGGAGATTTGTCGGTAGATTTCGTGCCTGTGGCTGTTGAGGATCCATTGGACGATATTCTGATTCGCTATTTATTAAAACGGCAGCAAATGCATTAGAAGGGCAGCATTCCTTTTTGTATTTTTGTGGAGAAATGACCCCTGAGGAAATAATTGCCCCCGTAGCGCCGTCCATGGAAGCCTTTAATCGCTTGTTCAGCGATTCCTTGAGATCCGAAGTGCCTCTTTTGGACAAGGTAACCCATTACGTAGTAAAAAAACGAGGGAAGCAGGTGAGGCCATTGTTTGTCTTTCTTTCTTGTCAACTATTTGCCCCAGTCAATCAAAAAGCGCTTGACGCAGCGCTATTGACCGAACTCCTTCACAATGCCACCATTGTTCACGACGATGTTGTAGACGATGCCAACGAACGAAGGGGGTATTTTTCAGTCAATGCACTTTGGAAAAATAAAATTGCCGTTCTCGTTGGTGATTACATGCTTTCTAAAATTTTACTGCTTTCCTTGGATCAGAACAATACCGACCTACTCGCATTGGTTGCTCGATCCGTTAAAGAAATGTCGGAAGGTGAATTGTTGCAAATGGAAAAGGCACGAAAACTGGATATCACTGAGGAAATTTATTTCGAAGTAATTCGAAAAAAAACCGCTTCGCTCATTGCTACGTGTTGTGAATCTGGTTGTATCGCTTCCGGAAGCATCGAGCACCGTGAAACCATGCGTGCTTTTGGTGAGAAGGTGGGTTTGGCATTTCAAATTAAAGATGATATTTTTGATTTGGGTTCGGAAGTAGCGGTCGGGAAACCCACAGGAAACGATATTAGAGAACAAAAAATGACCTTACCAATTATTTATGCACTCAATACCTTGGACACTTCCAATGCTCGAATCCTTGCAAACATTATAAAGAATAAAAACAACGATGCATCTTCCATTAAACAAGCCATTCAAATGGTTAGTAATAGTGGAGGCATCGCTTATGCTGAAAAAAAAATGCAACAACTTGGCACTGAAGCTAAGGCCCTTCTGGCTGCTTTTCCGGACCAACCCGCTAAGCGATCCTTGTTGGGCTTAGTCGATTATACCATGAACCGAACGAAATGAAAACCATCACGATCTACACGATACTTACCCTATTATTGTTCTGGAATTGTTCTGGAAAGAAAAATCCCCCGAAAACAAAACCAAAAGAAAAGTTGTGGGAGCTTAAGGATGGTGTTTTTACCCAATGGTATCCTGGAAAAAAGGTGGTTAAGTTCCGAGGCAATAAAGTGGACTATCTTGGAAAAGTAGATACCAATGGCGTACGTCAAGGCAAATGGGTTTTTAATAACGATCAAGGAAAAGTACGTTGCGTCGCTATGTACCAACGCGATACGCTCGACGGGCATCAAATTGTCATGTATCCCAACGGAGTGAATCACTACATTGGTGAATGGAAAATGGGTAAGAAAGATGGTACTTGGCAAACGTTTAACCGAAAAGGGGAGCCGACCAGTACCCAAGTATGGAAGGAAGGAAAGTTAATTTCGACCGAACACCAAAAGACGCAAACGATTCAACCGGTAAAATAGAACCTTAAATCCCGTGAGTAGAATACCTGAACATATCATCGATCAAATTTTACAAACCGCCCGTATTGAGGAGGTGATTGGTGAATTTGTTCAACTGAAACGTTCCGGAAGTAACCTCAAAGGATTAAGTCCCTTTAGCGATGAACGAACCGCTTCGTTTATGGTCTCACCTGCCAAACAGATTTTCAAGTGTTTTTCCTCTGGCAAAGGAGGAACCGCGGTAAGTTTTCTAATGGAAAAGGAACATTTTACTTATCCTGAGGCCTTGCGTTGGTTGGCTCAAAAATACAACATTGATATTCCGAAACAGGAAGAGTTGACCGCGGAAGAACTGGCGCTTGTAAACGAACGGGATAGCCTATACATCATCAATGAATTCGCCAAAAACCATTTTTCTCAGAATTTATGGCAAACGGATGAAGGTAAGTCCATTGGCTTGTCATATTTCGAAGAGCGAGGGTTCAAAAAAGAAACCGTTGAGAAATTTCAATTGGGTTATTGCCTTAATACGGGTACTGATCTCACAACCGCCGCCCTCGACAAAGGATTTAAATTTGAGTACTTAGAAAAAGTTGGCTTAAGCAAAGCGGCTGAATCTCGTCGTTTTGATTTTTTCCGAGGACGGGTTATGTTTCCCATTCACAGCATTTCGGGTCGCGTACTCGGATTCGGTGGAAGGGTCTTGCATTCCGATAAAAAGGTTGCTAAGTATTTTAATTCTCCAGAAAGCCCTGTATACAATAAAAGCGAAATCCTTTACGGGTTATTTTTTGGAAAAAATGAAATCATTAAACGCGATGCTTGTTTTCTTTGCGAAGGATATACCGATGTCATTTCGCTCCATCAAGCTGGAATTGAAAACGTCGTTTCCAGCTCAGGAACTGCCCTAACCAAGGACCAGATAAAACTCATTGCACGCTACACGAAGAACATTGTTATTCTTTTTGATGGCGACACTGCAGGTATTAAAGCCTCCTTCAGGGGAATTGATTTGATTTTGGAGGAAGGACTGAACGTCAAAATTGTCCTTTTTCCAGAGGGTGAAGACCCTGATTCCTATGCTAAATCAAGGGATAAACAAGAAATTGTTTCCTTCTTGACGGAGTCTGCTCAGGATTTCATTTCCTTTAAAGCGGGCGTACTGCTAAAAGAAGTGAGCAACGATCCCATTCAAACCGCTACCGCCATTAAAGACATCGTAGCCTCCATCGCATTGGTGCCCGACCCCATTGCTCGAAGTGTATACACCCAATCCATTGCCCAAAGATATGGGCTGGAAGAGGCATTAATTCAGCAAGAAGTCCTTCGGATTCGTTCAGGGAAAATGGCCAACGAATACCAAGAACCATCGCTAAATGTTGATTTTCATGCCAAACCCAAAAGGAATCTTCCTACAGAAACGAAGGAAGAACGGTTTACAGAGGAACGGGAAGTTATTCGCCTTATGCTCAAATACGGCAACCACCAATTGGTTATTCCGAATGAAGAAAATTCAAGTTCCCATACCAGTGCGATAGAACTGATGGTGCACGAACTGACGGAAGACGATATTCAATTCCATCATCCGGTATGCGCCAAGATTTATAGTCAAATCCTAGATGGAATCAGCGAAGGCATTTTATATTCCTATAAATACTTCTTACGGGCGGAGGACAAGGGGATCCTCGATTTCGTT
Source organism: uncultured Flavobacteriales bacterium (assembly GCA_903823565.1). Classification (GTDB taxonomy): domain Bacteria; phylum Bacteroidota; class Bacteroidia; order Flavobacteriales_D; family Crocinitomicaceae; genus UBA952. The sequence continues at coordinate 25,616 of CAIJTF010000020.1, read as the reverse complement.
GGGGACATTATGGGCTTTGAAGACGAATTGAGTTCACGCTGGGAATCAGTGTATAGAATTCGTACCAAACACGAGTCGAGTGACTTGTATCAAACGGTGATGCAAGCTATTTTTCACCTTAAATTCGTTCGTGTTTCCCAGCACATAAAGACCTTGCAGGCAAGACTAACCGAAGAAACCACCACCGAGGAGGAGGTAATAATGCTACTGGCCGAGCAAGTTGCCTACGAAAAGGTAAAGAAATCTTTTTCAGAGCGATTGGGTCGAATCATTTACTAAGCAAATATGAGCGATACGCTTTTCAAAATAGGCCCCTTTAATATTTGTCTTTGGAACATCATTTTCATTGGAATGATCTTTTTATCGGCCTCTATTTTTAGAAGGCTGCTTTCCCGGTTTTTGAAACGGCAATTGAAGAATAGCAACATTGTACTGGAAGGACAAAATTTAGCTTATTTCCGGCTTTTTACCCAAAGCGTTTATTTGGTCGCACTTTATTTTGGGGTCATGAGTTTTCAGTTCAATAACGAAGAAATCACCTTTGCTGAGTTCATCAAATACGACCTTATTAGTATGGGTTCTTTAAACCTGTCGCTTTACAATATCATCCTCGTGTTGGCGATAATGTTCTCCTCCAAAATTGGAATAAGTGCCTATACCTTATATATAACAAAGAAACTTCAACTTAGAAAAGGGTATGAACCAGGGTTAGAGTATGTTTATATTCAAATTGCCCGATACATTATTTACGTTTTTGCAGTGTTTATCTCGCTGAGTGTTTTGGGCATTAATTTAACCCTGCTTCTTACGGGGTCGGTCGGGTTATTGGTCGGAATTGGATTGGGATTACAGGACGTTTTTAAGGATTTAATTGCCGGAGTGGTATTGCTGTTAGAAGGTAATATTAAAATGGGGGATATTGTTGAAATCCATGGCGGAAATGATGCAAAATCATCGAGTACAACCGTAGCACGGATTTTAAAAATTAATTTTCGTACTACTCAGATTCAAACCAGAGCGGGTAATGTGCTCATTATTCCAAATACTAAGCTGACCCAACAACAGGTTGAGAATTGGACCCATAGCTCGCCCCTTTCCATGTTTACGATTTCTCTAACAGTAGGGTACGGAGCAGATACAGGGCTCATTCAGGAATTATTGATTACAGCAGCAAAATCCCATCCTAAAGTGGTCAAAAGCGAACCCGTATTTGTACGGTTTTTAAATTTTGGCGAGAACGGTATTGAACTAGAAGTTGTTTTTTGGGCAGCCAATAGCTGGGACATTATCAATTTCAAGTCAGACATTCGCTTCGAAATAGATCGCTTATTTCGTATGCACCAAATCAATATTCCTTACCCAACCCGAGAAATCCTACAAAAGAAAAGGGATTAATGCAAACAACGCTTGTAGAGCATTATGGCATTTTCAATACCGTAATAAAGGGCATCCGAGAGAAGGGCATGGCCAATCGATACCTCGTCTAATTGGCGCAAGGAGTTATTAAAAAATGCCAAATTATCCAAATTTAAGTCATGGCCTGCGTTGATTCCAAGCCCGCAGGTTAGTGCCTTTTCGCAAGCTTTTTGGTAGGGAAGAATTTCTTTGGATTTATCGCCCAAGCGATATCCTTCGGCATAGGGACCTGTGTATAGTTCAATTCGGTCTGCACCCAATTGCGAAATTCGTTCGATGTCCTCTTCCTTGGGTTCAACAAAGACGGAAACACGAACACCCCAAGTTTTGATGGTTTCAATATGCTTTTTAAGGGTTTCATACTGATTTGAAACGTCCCAGCCAGCATTGGAGGTTAATACCCCAGGTGGATCGGGAACCAATGTGGCCTGGGTAGGTTTGATTTCCTTAATGATGGACAGATAGCGTTCGTCTGGAAAACCTTCTATGTTGTATTCTGTGGCGATCGTTTCTGCGATTTCAAAACAATCCGCCATGGTGATGTGCCGCTCATCGGGTCTAGGGTGGATGGTGATACCGTCCGCACCAAAGGCTTGGCAATCAATAGCAAATTGCTTGACGTTGGGAAGGTTACCCCCTCGAGCATTTCTCAAGGTTGCAATTTTATTGATGTTTACACTCAGTTTGGCCAATCCTTTTTTGGGTTAAAATTACAAACTCTCTTTGGAATTCCATACCTTCGCATGGCATATGCGCGCAGTTGATTTGCTTTCCGAAGAAATTCCTCCATTGCTTCACACCGATTCAGGTTCGAAAGCAATGCTTTGGATGGATGAATTCAAAGTAAGCCATTTACCGGTGCTGAAGCATGGCAATTTCGTTGGCTTAATTTCCGAATCGGCAATTTTAGACCACTTAAATTTGGATGAATCGTTGGATTCGCTTTTTCAACACTTACCACGGCCCTACGTTTTGGATTCGGCACATCTCTACGATATCTTGTTGAAAATGTCCCACGAGAAACTAACCGTTCTCCCTATTCTAAGAGAAAAAGAAGAATATTTAGGGTGTGTTTCGGTCTACAGTGTGATGTCGGAAATTTCCAATTTTGGAAGCTTAAGAGAACCCGGAGGAATTTTAGTTCTTGAAATCAATGCGATTGATTATAGTTTGGCTCAAATAGCTCAGATTGTGGAGAGTAATCAGTGTAAGATTTTAAGTGCCTACATTACTTCGCATGAAAACTCTAGCATCACCGAGGTAACCTTGAAGATAAACAATTCCAACCTATCGAGTATCATTCGTACGTTCGAACGGTATGATTATAATGTAAAGGCTGCATACCAAGATAAGGATGCGGAAGATGATTTACTTACACGGTTTGAAACCCTCATGCATTTTATGAAATTTTAGAATGAAAAAGGTCGCAATTTTTGGATTGAAATTCACCCGACAAACCCTGGATTACTTAGAAGAAATTCAGCGGGAATGTGATAAACGATCTTGGACCTTGTGCTTGGAAAAAGAAACCCTTGATTCCTTGCATCAAAAGTATGATTTCCCACTGAAGCGCGAGGTGTACTCCTCATACCTCGATTTTAAATCGCAAATCGATTTAATGGTTTGCCTTGGTGGAGATGGTTCGTTTCTTCGCGCGGTTCGTTACATCCGCGACAGTGGTGTACCGATTGTTGGAATTAATACGGGCCGTTTGGGATTTCTTTCGAATATCTCCAAGGAATCCATCGCTGAAACCTTTCAGCTTTTGGAAGATGGCCATTTTGAATTTCAAAAGAGGTCATTGATTCGGGTTCAGACCCAGGATGATTTGTTTGGTGAAGAGAACTTTGCCTTAAACGAATTAACCCTTTCTAAAAAAGATACCGCCTCGATGATATCGGTGCATGCGCATTTAGATGGTAAGTATTTGAATTCGTATTGGGCCGATGGATTAATTGTTTCAACCCCAACGGGATCAACAGGTTACAACCTAAGCTGTGGTGGTCCCATCATAACGCCTGGGTGTCAAGTTCATATCATAACGCCTATTGCGGCACACAATTTGAACGTGCGGCCCGTCGTTGTTCCCGACCATATGCCTATAGAATTATCCTTAGAAAGCCGCGAACGTTCTTGTCTAGTGAGCCTAGATGGAATAACCAAGAGCATCAAGCAAGGTGAAAAAATAAGGATTTCTAAGGCAGAATTCTTAATTAATGTCATTAAATTTGAACACACGAATTTCCTAGATACCATTCGGAACAAAATGTATTGGGGAATTGATAACCGAAATTAAAACCATGAAGAAAATTATTTTAGCCGCTGGTCTATTGGTATGTACCGTAAGTGCTTTTGCTCAAAAAAAGAGTAAAAAAGTTGTATTAAAAAATGAAATTGATTCCGTTTCCTACCTTATGGGGGTCAACATCGGGAATAGCCTTGGAAAAGAAATGAGTGAAGCCAACTTTGATCTTATCGTTAAAGGGTTTCAAGATGCTATCGCCAAAGGCCGTTTGGTTTGTCAAGATTCTACGGATATGATTCTTAGCATGTATTTTCAAAGAAAAGCCATGGTAAAACAGGCTGAGGAGGATAAAAAAAATGAAGTATACAAAATTGCAGGGGACAAATTCATGAATGAAAATAAAAATAAAAAAGGGGTAATCACCACTGCTACCGGATTGCAGTACGAGGTTATAAAAGAAGGTGAAGGTGCCCACCCCGCCGCTGAATCAACCGTTAAGGTTCACTACCACGGTACAACGATTGAAGGGATCGTCTTCGATAGTTCCGTAGAGCGCGGTGAACCCATAGAGTTTCCTTTAAACCAAGTCATACCAGGATGGACGGAAGGCGTTCAGCTCATGACAGCCGGGGCAAAGTACAGATTTTATATTCCACAAGACTTGGCTTACGGTGCACAGTCTCCTACAGAAGCTATTCCTCCTTATTCTCCTCTAATTTTTGAAGTTGAATTAATTAGTTTTAAATAATATGAAAACGGGAAAACTTACCTTTCTGCTTGCGTTGGTCTTGTTGGCTGCTGGAATTGGCGCGTATTTTTATTATAATCCCTCAGAATCAGATACTGATTTGCCCGAGGTTGAGAATAAAAATGTGGTTCAAAAGCCCGTGGATACAGCCCCGAAAAAACCGGATACCACCTTGTTAGCGGGTGAGAAGTTCTTGAAGGAAAACGCGAAAAGAAAGGAAATTAAAGTAACGGAGAGTGGTTTACAATATCAGGTCATAAAGACCGGAAGCGGTCCTAAGCCCAACGCCGGTTCCAGGGTTAAAGTACATTACCATGGGACGAACATTTACGGAAAGGTATTCGATAGTTCGATTGACCGAGGTAAACCGATAGAGTTCAATTTGAATCAAGTGATAGCCGGCTGGACCGAGGGCCTTCAGTTAATGTCGGTTGGAGCCAAGTATCGATTTTACATTCCTCAACAGCTCGCCTATGGTGGAGGCTCTCCAACCCCGGAAATATCACCTTATTCGTGTCTCGTATTCGAAGTTCAATTGTTAGGATTTACCAAATAAACAAGAAATGAAACAAATTTTAATATTTTCTCTGGGCCTTTTACTTGCAACGCCTTTTTTTGCTCAAAAACTAGGGGATGGACTTTATGTTCAATTCAATACGTCGAAAGGCCCTATAACGGTCCAGTTGTTTTATGACAAAGTGCCCATGACGGTTGGAAATTTTGTGGGGCTTGCGGATGGAAAACTGAATGTGGAGTCAACCCAAATTACGAAACCGTTTTTCAATGGATTAAAATTTCACCGCGTCATTGCCGATTTTATGATACAAGGGGGAGACCCACAAGGCAATGGTTCTGGTGGACCGGGTTACAAGTTTTTCGATGAAATTAATCCGACGTTGAAACACTTCGGACCTGGGATTTTGTCGATGGCTAACTCAGGTCCCAACACCAACGGTAGCCAATTCTTTATTACACACAAGGCAACGCCTTGGTTGGACGGCAAGCATACCGTTTTTGGTCAGGTGGTTTCAGGACAGGAAGTCGTCAACGCTATTAAACAAGACGATGTAATGGAATCGGTTGAAATTCTGCGCATCGGTAAAGAGGCTAAAGATTTTGATGCACAGCGTTCTTTCGACAAGGTTTATTTAAGGCTTAAGGAATTAGAGGTGAAGAAACAGGAACAATTTGCAAGAATTGCCGCCATGAGCAAAACGGATTACAACGCAGATTTTAAAGCCCGCGTCCAATCGGTTGATAACCGACCAAACCTTCAACAGACTAGCACGGGATTAATGGTGGTGATTGAGCGTGCAGGTGAACCATACAAAGCAGAACTAGGTGCAAAGGTTTCACTGCATTACCGAGGGACGTTTTTAGCGAATGGTGAAAAGTTTGATGCTTCCTACGATCGCAACGTTCCGATGGATTTCAATTATCAAATTCAACGAATGATTCCTGGGTTTGAGGAAGGAATTAAAATGATCGGTAAGGGTGGAAAAGCGAAGATCTATATTCCGTATCACTTGGCCTATGGTGCCCAAGGGAATCCGCGTATCCCACCGTACACAGACATTGTATTTGAAATAGAAATCTTAAACCTTGAACCTCCTGTGAGCAATCCGACTCCGGCAGGTGACCATGATCACAATCACGAGGGACATGATCATAACCATTAAGTAAATCAAACGGATTTTCAGTTTAACACTGGTATCAGATAAGTCTAATTTGTTTACGCCATGAATTTATTGGAAAGGATTTGTCTGCTTATGTTTTTGGGCGCTTGCTCGTGTGTAGGGTTTATGATGACCTTACCAAAGGTTTTTCGGTACTATAATAATGAACTTCATGCTGTATTTTATCTGGGTGCGACCGTGGTAACTTCCTTTTTATTTCCCAAAAGATGGGGAATCTTATCGGTTGGCTTATTCACATTTGGATTATTCATTGAAAAAGCTCAGGAATATTCTAAAAGAATCCGTCTGCCCTATTTGGGAAGAGTAGTGCACGGGAATTTTGATCCGGAAGATGTACAGTACAATCTTATTGGTATAATCCTTGGTCTACTTATTTTTCATAGTTACCAAAAAATAAGAAAATCAAAAGTATAATATGAAAACGCTTAGAATAATTTCTTGGGCTGTAACCATTTTGTTTATCATTAGATTTATCCAACATTTCATTCAACTTTTAAACAGCGAAAATAAATACGGGATACCTACGGGTTACGTTATAGGCTTGCTCATTGGATATTCAATTATACCAATTATTTTCTGGATGATATTCTATTTTGTTAAGAAAAACTAAATTGTTTTTTTTGAAGAATTATTTCTTTTGATAACCACCTTATTATCCTCTATTGTATAAAAGCGATGTTTCATTTTTGATTACTTTGTTTGTATTTGGATAATAATTGGTCAGAGTACAATCTACGATAATTCTGTCTCAAATATTAGGAAATTAGCCCTTTAGAAAGAAATAGAAAGTTATAGAAAGAGTAGCTTCATGGGAACTTTATTATATTTTAAGTTAATGTCTTTGAAAGTAGCTAAATCCAACAGTGAGGAATCATTCCTATGGTTCTTTATCCGTTTTCAGCATTTTACGGAAAGGTAAGTGAATATTCGGATTCTAACCATGGACCCTTGTATTTTATCAATGAAGATCCGAATGCCTTTAAGGCCGATATTATCATTGATTTCATGATGGGTTGGCCTCCGATGCTTTCGTTCTTGTTGTCTATCATTTTCGCCCTTTACACCATGGTTTTTAGAAACGTAAAACGTGGTTTATTATACCTGATTCCTGCCGTCATCAGTATTTTTTTAATCGCACTACAGCTGGGCACGGTGTTTTGGCTCGTCGATTAATCGTCGTAGTAGCGAATCCTGATACGCTTTTTATTGCGTATAAACGTAGTATAGAATATTTGCCCCCATCTTTAAGGCCTGTAAACGTTTTTCTTCCGAATCGTTGTGAACCCTTTGGTCTTCCCAACCATCACTCAAATCCGTCTCAAACGTATACAGCAGTAACAAACGGCCCTCGTGAAATAAACCAAATGCTTGCGGTGTTTTTCCATCGTGTTCATGGATTTTTGGAAGACTGGAAAAAGGGAATTTTGCGTTGAAAATAGCATGGTTCGAAGGCAGTTCTTGAAGATCTTTTTCAGGAAAAACTTTTTTCAGTTCGGTTCGGATGTATTGATCCATTCCATAGTTATCATCAACATGCAGAAACCCTCCCCCCAGTAAATAGGTTCGAAGATTTTCAGCCTCTGCCTTTGAAAAAACTACGTTTCCATGCCCTGTCATATGAACAAAGGGAAATAGGAATAAATCCCGACTACCGACATCAACGTAGGGAACTTCAACCGAAATGCGCGTGCCTAAATTCTTGTTGCAAAAGGCGATGAGGTTGGGTAGGGCGGTAGGGTTGGCATAATAATCCCCGCCTCCGTTGTATTTAAGTACCGCCAGGCTGTAATTTCCTTGTCCAGTAGCATAAATGCTCCAAAAAATGAAAAGGGTCAAACTAAAGTTTTTCAGACGCATAAAAACAAAGTTAAGGTTTCCATTGCAGCATATAAAGCTATTAACATTTAATATCGAAAATTGTGTAAAAATAGAGGGGAGTTAGTACCTATTCCATTATCGTTTTTAGTGTATTTTTGTTCACCTTTCACACTCAAAATAAGGTAACGAAATTTGTAAAAATGCCAAAAGACACCTCTCTATCTTCTGTACTCATAATTGGCTCCGGGCCCATCGTAATTGGACAAGCATGTGAATTTGATTATTCAGGTTCACAAGCCGCACGTTCATTGAGAGATGAAGGCATTGAAGTTACCCTGATAAATTCTAATCCAGCCACGATTATGACGGATAAGGTGGTAGCTGATAACGTTTATTTGATGCCCTTAGAGCCTGAAAGCATCGTAGAAATTCTGTCCAAGCATTCCATTGATGCTGTACTTCCTACTATGGGAGGTCAAACTGCGTTGAATTTATGCATTACCTGTGACGAAATGGGAATTTGGCAAGACCATGGTGTGCGCATTATTGGGGTGGACATTAAAGCGATAGAAATTACGGAAAATCGAGAAGCCTTTCGAACTTTAATGAATGAGATCGGTGTGCCGATGGCTCCCCAAAAAACAGCCAAATCGTTTTTAGAAGGAAAGGAAATAGCGCAAGAATTTGGATTTCCGTTGTGCATACGACCTAGCTACACCTTGGGCGGATCCGGGGCTTCCATTTTATACAAACCCGATCAATTCGATAACCTTCTGGAAAGAGGATTACAGTTGTCTCCCATTCACGAGGTCATGATTGATAAAGCTTTGTTGGGATGGAAAGAATTTGAACTGGAATTGCTCCGTGACGACAACGATAACGTGGTGATTATTTGCTCGATAGAGAATTTTGACCCCATGGGGATTCATACCGGAGATTCGATCACTGTAGCACCCGCGATGACCTTATCGGATACCACTTTTCAGAAAATGAGGGATATGGCGATTTTAATGATGCGCTCAATTGGAAATTTTGCGGGCGGTTGCAACGTACAATTTGCAGTTTCTCCAGATGACCAAGAGGATATCATCGCCATTGAAATCAATCCAAGGGTGTCGCGTTCCTCTGCCTTGGCGTCTAAAGCGACGGGTTATCCCATCGCTAAAATTGCTTCAAAATTGGCCATCGGGTATCATTTAGACGAATTAACAAATCAAATAACGAAAACAACTTCGGCCTTGTTTGAACCAACCTTGGACTACGTTATTGTCAAAATTCCGCGATGGAATTTCAATAAATTCCCAGGTACGAATCGGGAATTGGGCTTACAAATGAAATCCGTAGGGGAGGTTATGGGTATCGGTAGGTCCTTCCAAGAAGCCCTGCAAAAAGCCTGTCAATCCTTGGAAATAAACCGTAACGGACTTGGTGCGGATGGAAAAGAACTCACAAATCAGAACGAGATTTTATCGAGTTTAGAAAAGCCAAGTTGGAACCGTTTGTTTCATATTTACGATGCGATTAAATTGGGGATTCCTTTTAAGACCATTGTCGAGAAAACGAAAATAGACATTTGGTTTCTCCGTCAAATTGAAGATTTGATAAAGCTAGAGCGCGCCATGGAGCGTTTTTCAATCGATACAATTTCTAAAGAAATGTTGTTTGAAGCCAAGCAAAAAGGATATGCAGATAGGCAAATTGCTCATGTTTTAAGGTGTTTGGAATCTGAGGTTTACACTAAACGCTTCGAGATGGGCATCAAACGCGTGTACAAACTGGTGGATACGTGTGCGGCAGAATTTGAAGCCCAAACGCCCTACTATTATTCCACCTTTGAATTTGAAAACGAAAGCGAGGTAAGCGATAGAAAAAAAGTGGTAGTCTTGGGGTCGGGTCCAAACCGCATCGGTCAAGGCATTGAATTCGACTATTCCTGTGTTCATGGTGTCCTAGCAGCAAAAGAAGCTGGCTATGAAACAATAATGATCAATTGCAATCCAGAAACGGTCTCTACAGACTTCGATACGGCGGACAAATTATATTTTGAACCGGTTTTTTGGGAGCATATTTATGATATTATTCAGCATGAAAAACCCGAAGGGGTCATCGTTCAACTCGGTGGACAAACCGCATTAAAGCTTGCGGAAAAACTCCATCGGTATGGGGTAAAAATTTTAGGGACTACATTTGAAGCACTGGATTTAGCGGAAGACCGTGGGCGTTTTTCTAAGTTATTGGAACAACACAACATTCCATTTCCGCAGTACGGTGTTGTTGAAAGTGCAGAACAGGCGCTTGAATTGGCCGATGAACTCGGATTCCCTCTTTTGGTACGACCCAGTTATGTACTCGGTGGACAGAAAATGAAAATCGTAATCAATAAGGAAGAATTAGAACACCACGTCGTAGACATCCTGAACGAAATGGGCAGCAATCAAATTCTGTTAGATCATTTCTTAGGGGGAGCTATAGAGGCAGAAGCCGATGCCATTTGTGACGGGGAGGATGTTTATATCATTGGGATCATGCAGCATATTGAACCTGCTGGAATTCACTCTGGAGATTCATACGCGGTACTTCCACCGTACAACCTGGGTGATTTTGTGATGACACAAATTGAAGATATTACTAAGAAAATTGCCGTTGAGTTACAAACGGTAGGATTAATTAACATCCAATTTGCGATCAAAGACGATAAGGTATACGTAATCGAGGCAAATCCGCGCGCTTCGAGAACCGTTCCCTTTATTGCGAAAGCCTACGATGAACCCTATGTTAACTATGCAACGAAAGTAATGTTGGGATTGAATAAGGTCAAAGATTTTACCTTTAATCCTAGACGGGAAGGGTATGCCATAAAAATTCCTGTATTTTCCTATGAGAAGTTTCCCGATGTAAAAAAAGAATTGGGGCCTGAAATGAAGTCTACCGGTGAGGCCATTCGATTTATAAAAGACTTGAAAGACCCATTTTTTACCAAAGTCTATTCCATGCGCAATATGCATTTATCGCGATAAGCCATGGGCATTGTTAAAAGGGATGCGCTTAGAACCACACTTATTTCCTATGTGGGATTGGTTTTAGGGTATCTCAACAAAGCCTTTCTGTTCATTATCTTTCTGACAACCATAGAAATCGGCTTAGTGAATTTGCTGATTACAACCAGTTTACTTTTTGCCCAATTGACGAATTTAGGAAGTGTATACGTTACTTGGCGTTTCTTTCCTTTTTTTCGAAACAAAGAAAAAAAAAATTACGGCTTCTTACTCTTTAATGTTTTAGTGGTTTGCCTAGGCATTGCGTTATTTACCTTCCTCTACTGGTTGTTTTTTCCTCAAATCACTTCGTACTTTAAAGAGAAATCCCCGCTGTTTGTATCCTATGCTTGGTGGGTGATTCCCGTTGGTATAGGCAATGTGGTGTTTATGCTGTTCGAAAATTATATGCGTGGGTTGTTTAAGAACATTTTACCCGTATTTCTTCAGGATATTGGACTTCGATTGGTAACAACCGTATTGTTGGTTTTTTATGCCCTTAAATGGATTTCATTTCCTATCTTTTTTTCCGCCTTGATGCTCAGTAATTTATTACCAGCCTTGGTGTTGTTCTTTTATTTGATTTGGAAAGGGGAGCTTACGTTTTCCTTACGCGATATCACGGTGCCAAAGCGTTTTCGGAAAATCATTGTTTCTTTCAGTTTGTTTTCCTACGTCAATACCATGGCTACGATTTTGGTGGTTTCGATGGACGCGGTGATGATTGGAAGCATGATTGGTTTGGCTGCTACAGGAGTGTATACGACCATGGTTCAAATAACCAGTGCCACCTTGGTCCCTTTTCGATCCATGACACGGGTCAGTGCTCCAATTGTGGCTAAACTATGGAAAGAAAAGGATTTAAAAGGATTACAAAGCATTTATCGGAAATCCAGTGGGGCAGGATTGTTTATTGGCCTCGTTTCCTTTTTAGTCATTTGGTTACCCGTCGAAGAATTGTTTTCCTTTCTACAGGCTGATTTTAAGGCAGGGATTCCCGTACTCCTGTTCTTATTAATTGGTAGGGTAGTGGATATGTATTGTGGCTTGAATGGAATTATCTTTTCCACCTCTCGCAAGTATAAATATGATTTGTTGTTTACGCTTTTTTTGTGTTTTGGGGTGTATGTTTTGAACCTCATATTAATACCGAAATATGGAATTGCTGGGGTTGGATTTGCCACAGGCTTCATCTATGTCTTTTACAATTTTGCGCGCTCCCTGTATATCTACAGAGCTTATGGATTGAACCCTTTTCATCTTTCGCAATGGAAGCCACTGGCCTTATTTGGTTTGGTCTTGATGGTTTATTATATTCTACGTTTTTGGTTACCCTTTTCTCCGGATCTATCGTTGGCGCAAAAACTTTTGCGTTTATTCGTGATTGAGGGATATGTATTATGCGCTTTCATTGCTCCAACGCTTTGGTTTAACCTGGAACCGGAATCTGCAGGTTATGCCCGTAGTTTTTTACAAGAAGTGAAAAGAAAACTGATTAAATCGTACTTTTGAATTATGAATGAACGATGGTTTGGTAAAGGCATTGGAATACTGGTAAGTATGTTGCTTTCATGCTCTTCCTTTCAAGCCCAAAAAATGGAAATAGACGATTCCTTCGTGTTGGAACTTGGCTTGCCGAACGGTTTTTCCAATGCTCCTTTTCGAAACATTATGCAAGGCTTGGTGTATGTTTCTCCAATGTATCAATACACGTTAAAGAGCGGAATTAGCCTTGGAGCGGGATTGCATTACTCGTATTTTAACATCAACCAGTTTAGAATCAATCAAAAAATATACGGTGGAATGCACAACGGATCGGCATTCGGTAAGATTGGTTTTGAGAAATTTTGGACACCCTCCTTTGCCACCGATTTTTCTGTCAAAATAGGTGCAGTGCAGTCAGCTTTTTTTACCGATACCCTAAAATCTCAGGGCATTACCTATCGAAGTACGATGTCCACCTATGTTGAACCAAATTTGGGATTATGTCTTGCTTCTGATGTAAATGCTTCCTTTCGTTTAACCATTGGATACGCTTTTTATGGATTTGGTTTTAATCCATCCTATCTTGGGTTAAATTCATCCTTAGGATACAGTGCAGCAGACCTTAGGAAAACGGCCTCCTTTCTCATTGTTGGCTTTGGTTATTCCCGTTATTTCAACGGCAAAAAAAGTTCGAATACGGGTTGGGATGAAGAATAAAGGGTAAGGATAAAACAAAAAAAACTGCCTCTTTTGAGACAGTTTTCCTTTAAAAAAACGCTAATCAAAAGTTATTTACACTTTTCTAATTCTTCAAGCATTTTCTTTTGTTCTTCTTTGGATTTATTTTTACCTAATTCTTCGCAAGGTTTGAACTTAGCTTGCAACTTATCTTTTACTTTTTTTCGGTCTGCTTCCGTTTTAGCTGAGGTCATCTCTTTTTCAGCCTCAACAAGCATTTTTTTACAATCACAAATACTTGGTTTACAAGAGGTCAAAATCAAAGAAGACATGACCAAGGCACTTAAAGCAATGCTTTTCATAGATTAATTTTTTAATTCCTTACTCTGTTTAGGATTTTCAGGTAACTCCACCAAAATGATTACACGATAAGGTTTTGTGCAGTACAAGGATACTTATTTTTTTTTAAACGGTTTTGATGTATAAACCAAAATAATGAACTAGGTCTGAATAGCGCCAACATTATACCTTTTTGTTATTGGGTTATGATTCGCCATTGAAATTCCCATCGAAAGAATTTTACGCGTGTCCGCAGGATTTATAATGGCATCAACCCAAAGCCTGCTTGCCGCATAATAGGGCGAAATTTGTTCGTCATAGCGCGACTTAATCTTGTTAAACAGTTCCTTTTCTCGTTCCTCCGTAATGGTTTCACCTTTTGCCTTGAGCGTAGCAACTTCAATTTGCAGTAGCGTCTTTGCCGCCGCGGCACCGCTCATAACGGCAATTTCTGCCGTGGGCCAAGCGACAATCAAGCGCGGATCGTAAGCTTTCCCACACATGGCATAATTGCCAGCACCGTATGAATTACCCAATACCACCGTGAATTTGGGTACGACAGAATTGGCCATGGCATTAACCAGTTTTGCCCCGTCCTTTATGATGCCACCGTGTTCGCTCTTGGACCCTACCATAAACCCTGTTACGTCTTGTAAAAACACGAGTGGAATACCTTTTTGGTTGCAATTCATAATGAATCGCGCGGCCTTGTCGGCTGAATCCGAGTAAATGACCCCTCCCATTTGCATTTCTCCTTTAGCAGATTTTACCATTTCACGATTATTGGCTACGATTCCAACACTCCAGCCATCAATGCGTGCGTAGGCACAGAGAATGCTTTTCCCATAGCCCTCTTTGTATTCCGTGTATATGGAATCATCTACTAAACAGGCCAATAAATCTTTGGTTCGGTAAGGTTTTGAGCGTTCATCGGGCATAATACCATACAACTGCTCTGCCGGGTGCTTCGGGGAAATGCTCGGTTCTCGATTGAATCCTGCCTCTTTGGGTTTGGCCAATCGTGCCATTAAATCCCGAATGGTTTTTAAACACGATTGGTCGTCTTCCACTTGGTAATCGCATATTCCTGAGATTTCTGTTTGTGTTTTTGCGCCGCCTAAAGTCTCGTTGTCGATGCTTTCCCCTATGGCAGCCTTGACCAGATAGGATCCAGCCAAGAATATGGTACCTGTTTTATTAACAATTAAACTTTCGTCGGACATTATAGGTAAATAGGCACCTCCGGCAACGCAGCTTCCCATGACGGCAGCGATTTGGATGATTCCTTCGGAACTCATAATCGCATTGTTTCTGAAAATCCGTCCAAAATGCTCCTTGTCTGGAAATATTTCGTCTTGCATCGGTAGATAAACGCCTGCTGAATCGACCAAGTAAATGATCGGAAGACGATTTTCCATGGCAATTTCTTGAGCGCGAAGGTTCTTTTTTCCGGTGATAGGAAACCACGCCCCAGCTTTTACGGTAGCATCGTTCGCTACAACTAAACACTGTTGGCCTGACACATAACCAAGTACAATAACGACCCCTCCGCTCGGACAGCCTCCATGTTCTTCATACATGCCATAGCCAGCAAAGGCACCAATTTCAAAACGATCCGTAGATGGGTCCAATAACAAATCAATGCGTTCTCGTGCAGTTAGCTTGCCTGATTCATGAAGTTTCTCCACGCGCTTTTTTCCCCCGCCTTGGTAAATTTTTTCAAGTTCTTGTTCAAGGTTACGAATTCGGAGACGCATTCGGTCCTCGTTAAAATTAAATTCTAATTCACGGTTTGAAACGGCCATGGGTGTTTTTTGAACAAAGATAGGTATTGGGAATGAATCTTTGAATTGCTTACTTTTACGCTATGCTTACACGTTTAAAAGAATACGCAAGTTTTCGGCTTTATTTGGTGCTATTTTCCCTTACCCTTGTTGGATTTATTGGACAAGCAACGATTGAGGGGATTCCCCCCCTTGGGTTTCAGCTGTTTCGTTACATGGCTTTGACTGGTCTCCTGCTAATTTCTTTTTTTCGTCGGAAAATGTCTTTGTGGATTTTTACGGCCATGCTTTTTGGGATTGAAGTAGGAATGGATTTTCCTTTATTTTCCATGGAGTTGGAGCGTTTTGGAAAAATATTCTTGCGGCTTATTAAAACGTTAGTAGCCCCTCTTATTTTCGCTACGTTGGTGGTTGGTATCGCAGGACATAGTAATCTGAAACAGGTGGGGAGAATGGGATTGAAGAGCATCCTTTATTTTGAAATTGTTACAACGGTAGCCTTGTTCATTGGTTTGTTGGCGATTAATATATCTCAAGCAGGAGTTGGGGTAAAGGCCCCAGTTAGTAAGAAAGATCAACAGAAGTCCACGGAATTGCTCGCACAACGAAACCAACCCAAAGATCATTTAGTAGAAGCATTTCCAGAAAATATTGCCAAATCGGTTGCAGAAAATTCGGTACTTCAAATCGTCGTATTTTCTGTGATTTTTGCGATGGGCCTTGGAATGGTTAAGAACGAACAGCATAAATTAACCATGTTAAGAACCAGTGAAAGTTTGGCGGAGGTCATGTTTAAGTTTACGGATATCGTAATGTACTTGGCCCCTTTAGCGGTATTCGGAGCATTGGCCTGTACCGTTGCTAAGAGTGGGGTAGACGTGCTGCTTTCGCTCATGAAATTAGTGATAACCTTATACGCTGCGTTAATCGCATTTCTGGTTTTCGTGTTGCTTCCGATCGCCTTGGTGGCTCGAATTCCAATCCGTAAATTTTTGTCAGCCGTTACCGAACCCGTTACCTTGGCCTTTGCAACAGCGAGCAGCGAAGCGGCATTACCAAAAGCGATGGAAAACATGGAACGTTTTGGTGTGCCCAAACACATTGTAGGGTTTGTCATTCCTACCGGGTATAGCTTTAACCTAGACGGAACAACGCTATACCTCTCCCTGGCCACCGTATTCATTGCTCAAATGTCTGGTATTGATTTGAGCATCGGTCAACAAGTTTCCATTTGCCTGGTCCTTATGCTAACCAGTAAAGGTGTTGCGGGAGTTCGTGGTGCTTCTTTCGTCATTTTAGCAGGAACGGTCGCTTCTTTAGGATTGGATCCAGAAAAAGCCAGCGTTATTTTAGGCATTGATGCGCTGATGGATATGGCTAGAACATCCGTGAATGTTTTAGGCAATTGTTTGGCTACCGCAGTAATTGCTCGCTCGGAAGGTGAGTTAGAACACGTATCAACATGAAGAAATTAGGATTTATTTTTATACTTAACGTTTTCTTTGGTTTTGCTCAACCCTGCGTTGATCCAACCTTAATTGATTCTATGGCCATATGTCCAATGGTGTACAATCCAGTTTGTGGTTGCGATGGCGTAACTTATGACAACGACTGTATCGCTACAAACGTTGGAGGGGTTACCTCATGGACACCCGGACCATGCAATCAAAATAATTGCATTAACCCTGCACAAATTGATGTCTCTGTGATGTGTCCTGGTGTAGTTGATCCTGTATGCGGTTGCGATAGCATTACGTACAACAATGATTGCGAGGCCTTTTACTACGGTGGTGTAACCTCATGGACCCCAGGTCCTTGTCAGCCCTTGCCCATGGATACGTGTTTAGTTGTTCCAGATACCGTGAATTTTGGAGCTTGTGCGATGCCATTGGGGATTATTCGCCAAAACTACTCGTGTTTTACTGTTTCAGGATGCAGTACACTCGGAAGCAATGGATTGGATTACAGTGGGTATTTTTATAATTCGTTGTACGAATGCAACAACCTGTGTGCAAACGATACCCTAATCACATTGCATTGCGTCGATACGAATCTAATCGATTTGAATGTGCTTTGTCCCGGGGTGGTAGATCCGGTTTGTGGTTGCGATTCAGTAACCTATCAGAATGCCTGTATTGCTCAGTTTTATTGGGGGATTGGTCAGTACCAACCCGGGGAATGCTCTTTTGCAGCCTCGGATGAAAGCGATGCTTGGGAGGGGCGGGTATACCCCAATCCTGTAAAAGATTTTCTTTATTTTTCGTTTGGTGCACTACCCTTAATTCGCTACGAAATTATTACCCTTGAAGGACGAAAAATGGACGAAGGTTTAGCCGTGAAGCCCATAAACGTTTCTTGGCTAACTCCAGGGAACTATTGGGTTAGGTTAACTTTTATCAAAGGAGCAACGAGGGTATTTCGCGTGGTTAAAGAGTAACCCAATTTTTAGTTCAAAAAAAAAGGGAACCCGAGGGCTCCCTTTTTTTTAAAGTAATCTTTTCTTAGTTTACTTTTCCGCTTAGTTCAGCACCAGCTTTGAAGCGAACTGATTTTTTAGCAGCAATTTTGATTACAGCCCCAGTTTTAGGGTTTCTTCCGTTTCTTGCTTTACGGCTAGA
Source organism: uncultured Flavobacteriales bacterium (assembly GCA_903823565.1). GTDB lineage: Bacteria > Bacteroidota > Bacteroidia > Flavobacteriales_D > Crocinitomicaceae > UBA952. The sequence continues at coordinate 7,753 of CAIJTF010000020.1, read as the reverse complement.
TACAGAGAAAGAACCGAAACCAACTAAAGAGATACGATCTCCTTTTTTCAACGCTGCAGTGGAAGCGTCTACAAATGCGTCTAATGCTTTTTTAGCATCAGCTTTTGACAAATTAGCACCAGCTGCCATTGCGTCAATTAATTCTGCTTTGTTCATAATAAAACTTTTAATGTGGTTAATAAAACGTTTAATGCGACAAATATATCTGAATATCCTTCCCATGAACCGCAAGCCCTTGAAAAATCGAGTAAAATGTTGAAAAAACCATACATTTGTTGAAAACGTGGGCTTTTTTACCACACTAAAGAAGAAAATGCAGGGTAAATGAAGAAGCATGCCGTTGTCATAGGAAGTGGTATCGGGGGATTGGCATCCGCCATTCGACTTGCACACGCTGGTTTTGATGTAAGCGTTTATGAAAAAAATGCGGTTTTGGGCGGAAAAGTCCACAGCAAAACCCTGGGTGCATATCGTTTCGATATGGGACCATCCGTCTTTACGGAACCCCACTTGGTTGACGAGTTGTTGGGATTGGCTTCCAAGCCAGTAAGTTTTTCATATTCCCTACTGCCGGAGTCTTGTAGGTATTTTTTTTCGGACGGTCAGCAAATTGTATTGAAATCAGGTACCTCAGGCACGAAAGCGTCCTTGACCAATGACCTGAACGAAGATCCTATTGCGGTGGAATCGTACTTGGAAAGGATTTCAAAGAACTATCGGTTATTGCGTCCAGTTTTCATTGAGTCCTCTTTGCATCGATGGTCCGATTGGTTTAATCGCGCACTGGTCCCCGCTATTCTCAATATTCCTTTTTATGGACTTTTTCAAAGTATGGATCGATGGGCTAAAAAGCGGTTTAAAAACCCAAAAACGGTTCAAATGCTTAACCGCTTTGCCACCTATAACGGTAGCGATCCCTACCAAACTCCGGGTTTATTAAGTATTATAGGTCACTTGGAACTTAACATTGGGGCTTTTTTCCCCGAGGGAGGAATGGTATCCATTTCTCAATCCTTGATTGAAGCGGCAAAATCTTTGGGCGTAAGTTTTTACGAGGAGAGTCCTGTCTCAGAAATTAAACATGAACGCGGGAGAGTATCGGGTGTTTGTGTAAAAGGAAAGGCTATACCTGCTGATGTAGTGGTATGCAATGCTGACGTTCATTATGTGTACGAAACCCTGCTTCCCGGGATAAAACCACCGTCGAGGATACTTCAACAAGAGATGTCTTCCTCGGCCATTGTATTTTATTGGGGAATTAAAAAGAAATTCGATGCACTGGGGGTTCACAACATTTTATTTGCAGAAGATTACGAGGCAGAATTTAATGCCATTTTCAAAGAAGATCGCATTCTATCGGATCCCACGGTTTATATTCATATCAGTTCTAAAATGGAACCTACTGATGCGGCTTCCTACGGTGAAAATTGGTTTGTAATGGTCAATGCACCCATTGATCGGGGGCAAGATTGGCCGAGTATCGTTACCGAGCTACGACAACAGGTCCTTATTAAATTACAAAAACAGTTGGGCGAGGATGTGGCACCATGGATAGAGGAAGAGTTTGTTAATGACCCAACGACCTTGGCTGCTCAATACAATGGAAAGGCGGGTTCTATATATGGTAATAGTTCCAATTCCAAAATGGCCGCTTTTTACCGACATCCAAACGCCGCTTTCCGTCTTAAAGGACTGTATTTTTCCGGGGTAACCGTTCATCCTGGTGGAGGAATTCCTTTGGCGATACAGGGGGCAAAAATCGTGGAGCGTATGGTGCACGCTGATTTTAAAGGGGCAATTTAAAGGTTTTCATACCCCGAATCCGCAACGGCTTTTCATACTTCGTGCAATCAAAATAAATCCTATTGGTCGTTTTCTTTCCGCGTTTGTTTTTAAAGGTAATGTCCACTACAGGGTGGAGGTCTTTTTGAACCATTTCATAATAAACGAAGGCTCCATTGGGCGCGCGCAAGAGACGAAGGTAGCGTTCAACGTTTTCCAAGTTACCCGTGCAAATAGGGTGGGCTGAGGAATAACCATATTTTTTGCTCTTTGCAGATTCATGGATGAACAAAATAGGATTTTTTATAAATCCCGAGTAGGTCGTATCCAAACAGGCAGTTTTAATTTTATCAGGCACCTTGTAGCCTTTCGCTCCCGCGTTGCGATAATCTACACATGCAAATTCAAACAGACCTTTTAGCTCGTAAATGTAGGCTCGATAATAATAGGCGGCAGCGTATTCCCGATCAATTTGAATCGCTTGCGAGAGATCAAAGAGCGCTCCATCGTATTGACTGAGGTAAAGTTTCGTTAATCCTCGATTATACCACACCTTTTCATAGGCAGGTTTTAAGGCGATACAGGTTCCAAAATCGTATAAAGCGGATTCGTAATCTCCCAACATGTTTTTGGCCATTCCTCGGTTATACCATGCATGGGGATCCATAGGGAGCGCTTCGATGGCCTTATCAAAGGATTGAATAGCGCCGATGTAATCGCCGTTTTTTGCTTTAGCAAGGCCTTCAGCATGGTTTTTTTCTAAGGCATTTTCTTGGGCATTTCCGAAAAAACCAAAGCCCATTAGCACGATGAGAAGCACGTGTTTTATTCGGTCCAATGGATTCCTTGGGTTCATTTTACAAAAATAGGATTATTTTGACGGAACTTAGTACAAGGTGGCCGTCGAAAACCCCAAGCTGTAGCCTAATTGTTTATTTTTTGCCTTCCACTCCAAGAGCTTCAGCTCCGATTGAACGTAGGCCAATTCACGCATGTTAATTAAGAACAAAGAACTTTCCCCGTTTTCGAACATGTCTTTTTCTGCATCGAGAAGGGCCTTGGAATCGTTTACGGTCTGACTTAGGATGCTCAATTGATTTAGGCTGTTTGACAATTCTATCAGGGCCGTTTGTATTTTCATTTTTAAATAGGCCTGCGTTTGCTTTAATTCGAGTTGCGCATCGTTAATTTTTAGCGTTGCCAATTGAAGGTCACCGCGTTCTTTTCTCAAAAAAAGCGGCATTTGAACCGACATTCCCCATTTGTAGTCATTAATGTTCAGGCTAGAGAAAGGATTGTAATTTACGGGTTCGTTTAAAAGGTTGTAATTTAATTCTACCAGAGGTTTTAAGCGATCTCTTTTCAGTTTTTGGTCAATTTCTAAGGCATCGATTTTAAACTGACTGATTTGGAGGTAGGGGTGGTTTTCAACCATCGAATCGGCATAATTAACCAAGGCGATCGAGGCTTTCCACGCTTGTAAGTCGCTAGGAAGACTATTTGAAGATAGGGTGAGAGGTTCCGTTTCTGGGGTCCATAGGAAAGTTTCTTGAATCGCAGCCTCGTTGGCTAGGCGCATTTCAGCTTCCCGCAACATACTGAGGCGGTTTTGTACTTGTAATCCCGCTTCAACGGTGTCGATAAATGCGCGGTCTCCAAGTTCGGCCGTTGTTTTAATGGCCTCGAACCGTTGCTTGGCAACCTCATAGGCTTTCAGTACGATTTCTCTTGTGTGATAGGCCAGGAACCAATTCCAATAGGAATAACCCGATTCATAAACCAATTGATTCAACATGTACCGTTGTTCTTCGTCGTTTTGTTTTTTAAGCACTTCAGCCTTTTGGATGTCTGCTCTTCTTTGGTCTATCAATAATCCCTGACCGAGATTGGCATAAATGCCTCCGTAAAACAATCCACCCATTGGTGTTTTGGCTTGTGGGTCCATGAATGATCCTCGGTTTTTCTCCAAGCCACTTTTAAGCGTGAGTCCATACCATGTCGGTAGGGTGAGACCAAAATCCGATAGTCCATAGTATTGGTTTCCGTCAAAATACTTCTGTTCGATGCTACCCGTAAATTTTGGATCGAATGAACCTTTGGCTTTTAGCAGTGTCGCATTTCCGATTTGTGGTTTAATCGAGCTTTGAAGCATCATGGGGTGGTTTTTTAATACCACTTGTAAAAAAGCTTCTTCTGTAAGAGGTACTTGTCCCCAAAAGAAAGGGCTTACCCAAAGAAGGAGTAAGAACCAGGGCTTATTTTTCGTCGGCTTCATGTTCCGTTTTGTTTTCTGTTTTTTTGGAAGGCGCTTTGGTTGAAGCCGCATAAAAATCCGGAGGGAATCCATTAATGTTCCTCCAAATTTCATATCCTACCTTTACATCTGAAAGTAAAATCATGGCATTCACGCCTCCGCCAACACGAAGTGCTTTTGGCCAAGGATGATCGCTTCGGTCAGGTGCAATGAGCACGCGAAACATTCCATTTTCAGAGGAGAAGTTATCGATGGCAAAAATGGTTCCTCCATAGGTTCCAAAACTGTTATTTGGCCAACCTGAAAAAACAATCGCAGGCCAGCCATCGAACTGCATTCTTACTTTTTGCCCTTTGTTGAGCAGCGGATAATCCATTGGGCGAACATACATTTCAACGGCAAGGTTGTAGTTTTGAGGCATGATGGTAGCAATTTCTTGTCCTGCCTTAATCACTTGACCTACACCGGTACTTAGTATTTTAGTCACGTAGCCATCCTGAGGGGAAGTAATGATGTAATTTCCATTTCGTATGCTGTATCCTGCGGCTTGGCTTTGGAGTTTTGTAACGTCAACCTCTGCATCGTACATGTTGGTGAGAGCAGACATCTTATCGGATTCCGCTTTGGCGATTTCATCTTGGTACCTAGCTTCCGTGGCATTGACCTCCACAAGGGCGTCGATTAGATCGTTGCGGCTTTGCAGGTATTTTTGTTCGGTACCAATGAGGCTAGCTTGGGCTCGTTGTAAGGTAAGGCGTCGCATTTCGAGTTCTGTCTGCGATTTTAGGCCACGTTGCTTTAGCTCTTCGAATCGATTTACTTGGTCTTGAGCAATTTTTAGGTTGGTTTGGGCTGCAATCCATTCCATGCTGTCGCTGGTGATTTTTAATTTACTCTGCTGGTATTTAATTCGCGCCTGTCGCATTTTTAAGTTTGAGGATTGCAATAAGGCATCGATTCGTGTATCCAAGGCGTTTACTTTCTGTTCGTATGAGACTACGGACTGCTCTTTGTTTTTAATTTGATCCATTGTTCGATCCACAAGTAAAGTATCAAAATAACCGTCCTTCACCTCGGAAATGAAGAGTATGGTATCGCCTTTTTTTACATAATCACCATCCTTTACATACCATTTTTCGATGCGCCCACCAATAATCGTATTAATTGTCTGGGGTCTTTGTTCTGGTCGCAGGGTCGTTAGTTTACCCCCTGAACGGATGTTTTGCGTCCAAGGTAGAAACATAATGCCTAAAAGGGCTGCGCCAATTAAATAGAGGGCATATCGAAGTTTTCGGGAGGACTTTTCGGTACTTACCGTTTGAAAAGAATGATATTGTTCTTCTTCAATGTGGTTTCTGTTATTTGGAGATATATTGAGCATGGTTTTTACGATTATGCGGTTCGACTACCCATTTGAATGCTTACGGTCTGGTGGGCTATATCCTTAATAGCTTGATCGTTGGATTGGATCAGTACCGTACAGTTTGGTCTATTTTGTAATACATATAGAATTTGCACTTTTTCATGCGTTGAAAGGTCTTGCAGAGGTTCTTCCAATAATACCAGTTTGGGGAATCCTACCAAAGCTCTCGCTAACAGGATTTTTCGGATGCACGCTTTGGAAAGGAAATGTCCTTCGGGATTGAGTAAGGTGTTATACCCCTCGCGCAGTGCCTGAATTTCCTGGGTTAGGTGAAGCTGTTCACACAACTCTTGTACTTCACCGAAACTAACATAATTTCTTCCTAAGGTTATGTTTTCTAGTAGGGTGGCATGCACCAGTAGGTCTTGATTCAACATATTACCCGTTCTGTTACGAATAAACTCTCGGTTTAAATTTCCAATGGGTATGCGGTTCAACGAAACGTTACCCGTGTGAGCGTGGTAAATTCCCCCAAGCATACAAAAGAGGACGTTGATGGATACTGAGTTTTCAGCGTCAACCACCACGATGGAATTGGCATCGATGGATAGGGTGAAGTGTTCTAAAACGTTTTGGTTGGTAAGTTCGTTTTGATAGGAAACGTTTTCAAATTGAATGGAAAACCCTTCTTCCGTCGTTGGAATCTCAATTCCCTCCTTATGTTCTAACGGTAAATCGGTTACCTGGCCGATCTTTTCAATGGCAGTGAGCAAGTCGTACACGGTTTCTAGGCTTACGATTAGTTTTTCCACGGAACTTAAAATCAACAATATGATAATTTCAGCTGCAACAAATTGACCGATGTTCATGGTTTGGTTAATGACCAATAGCCCACCGATGACGAGCAGTGCCATGGCAATTATCGATTTAAACCCGATGAGGTATAAATACTGTTGCCGAAGAATTTTAAAATGCTCATTTCTGCTTTTTAGGTATTCCATCAAGTAGGTATCCGTTCGGTGCATTAGGTAAGACGGTGTTCCTGCCATTTTGAAACTGAAGCGCGTGTAAGCAATTTGCTGCAGCCAATGGGCTATTTTATATTTATAATTTGATTCTCTAAGGCTTGATCTAAACCCTTTCTCGGTGGTAATTCTAAAAATTAAAAACAGAAGAAGCAGTAAGGCAATCCCGAAGAAAATAAAGAAACTGTGGTAAAACGACAAGAGGATAAGTCCGAAAACGATTTGCAAAGAAGCCGCTGCAAAGTCAAGGATGAGTTTTGATAAACTTTTTTGTATGGTAATGGTGTCGAAAAAACGGTTCGGCAATTCGGGGGCGTACTGTTTTGTAAGCGATTCTGTTTCGATGAGCGGTATCCTATCCGTAAAATCTAGGGCTGATCGGACAAAAATGCGTTGTTGAAGGTTTTCGGTAATGCGCATTTGTGCAATGTTTAAAAGGCCTGAAATCAAAATGGCCATCATAACCAAAACTACCAACACAACCCACGAGGTGCTAACACGGCCCATTTGAATGAAATTGACGATGGCTTGAATACCAATGGGTAAACCTAGTCCTACGATGCCACTGAAAGCGGCGAAAATATAAACGTTTCTTATTTCTGCGTTGTCGGGCTTTAACATTGAGAAAAGCCGTTTTAGGGGAGTCATTTCTTCCTGTTTCATGAGGGTTTTATGGTTTTGTGTAAGACTAGGTAAGAAAAAGCCTCCACCGCATCTACTTCAGGGGTTGAGTTGGTCAATCTAGGAAGATGTTGTGAGAAAAACCGCTGTTGGTTGGCGTTTTCAATTAGTGTGGAGATTAACATTTCAGGATACGGAAAGGTTGGATTTACTTCAAGCACCAGTTTTGCAATGCGTGCAACAATACCTTTGTATACTAAATAAACGCCAATTTGATTCTCGTGGTCAACCATCCGGGTATGGTAGGCCTTAGACGATTCGTTGATCAAGATGCGTTTTAGGATTTCCTCCTCTGGAAAACTACCTTCGTCCGATAATTCAGGTAAGCCAGTAAGCACGTGCAGTGCACGATCTAATTTTTCCAATGCATCGTGTATGTTGGCAGTTGCAATTTTTAATCGATAGTCAATAATGCCCCAATACCAATTGATTAGGTATAGCAGGAATACGTGTTTGTTATCAAAATACCGGTACAAGGTCGCCTCCGTTGAATCAATATCCAATGCCAGTTTCTTGAACGTAAAAGATTCAAATCCAATTTCATCCATCAGGCGAAGCCCTTCCTTTAGTATTTTCAATCCCAATTCGGATCCAGAGGGATCTTTACCATATAGGTTTGGATTAATGTTTACGGTAATCGATCTCATG
>CAIJTF010000019.1 GCA_903823565.1 uncultured Flavobacteriales bacterium | reverse complement strand
CGATACTTTCCAATGGCCAGGCCAAGTAAAATTACGACCAAAGACGCCAACGGTAATCCCTTGGAAAAATCCCAGAGCTTTGTGGTTGAAATTCCACTCATTCCAATAGAATTAAGAACCCCCGAAATTCGTTATCATTTGGATAAATGGACGTTTGTAAACGACAACACCATCAGTTCAAAAGATTCCTTACAGTTCCTTGTTGACTTGTTAAAAGACAACCCCGACATTATCATAAATTTATATTCTCACACGGATAGCCGTGCCTCAGAAACCCACAACCAAGCGTTGTCAGAAAATAGGGCAAAAGCTGTATACAAATACTTAGTGGGAGTAGATGCAACGTTTGCCTGTCGGGTATTTCCTTTTGGAATGGGAGAAAGTAAACCTGCAAAATACATTGATGAGAAAGGGGAAGAGCATTTGTTAACGGACGAATATATCAATCAATTCAAAGGCGAAAAATTTGAGGCACTGCATCAAATCAACCGAAGAACTACGGTAACTATCGTAACGGAAGAAGGTTCCGATATGCCTAAAATCTTCGATCCCACAGCTCCTTGCACACCGGATGCAAATTTTTCAAAATACATCGAACCGCTGCCTCGATAAATCAATTTTTCAAAGCCGGTTATTCCGGCTTTTTTTGTATCTTAAAGGGTGCAAGAAAAGTGGATTCATTGGGCTTGGGAGAAAAAGCTGATTCCCCTTGAAGAGGAGGGTGTCTTCCTACATAATCCCGGGGTGGCGAACCTTTATAAGCCCGGTCCCGACTTTCTTCATGCAAGTTTTTCCTTCGATGGCCTTCGCTGGTTCGGTCACATCGAAATCCACGTATATTCTTCCGATTGGTACAAACATGGTCACCACCAAGATCCACAATACGAAAATGTAATCTTACATGTGGTTGCCTTTGATGACAAACCCGTAGTGGTAAACGGCACTCCCCTTAAAACCATAGTCGTATCGCCTCATTTAAGCAATGTCCTTAAACCTCTTGCTAAATCCCCCTTATTCGCACTTCCATGTCAATCCATCGTAAAACCCTTGCCGATACGTTTCTCTGCGGCATAATTACATCGCTTTTGGATGAAAAGAATGGAACGTAAAAAAAGCGATCACTCTTGGGAAATGGCTGCAACGCGCTACTTGTTTTTAGACCTCCCGTTCGAGAATGTAACTCCCTTAAATAAACGGCAAAGAGATGAAAGAGTGCTATTCGAAGCCTTAAAAGAAATAAAGGATAGTAAGGCTTATCAACGATTCGTTTCAACGGATTTTTTCATTCGCTTTAAAGCCTTTTTTTCAGCATTGAACGCTTCAAAACTGACGAAATTTGAGCAAAAAAATTTAATCCTAAACGGGGTTATCCCATTTTTTTATGTACCAGAGAATTCCCAAGAATTAGTTCAAGTTGCTAAAACCATCCCCCCAGAAAAAAATACGATTGTTTCACTTTTCCATTCCATAGGCATCCCTTGCTTGGATGGGTTTGAATCGCAAGCAATTCTCGAAATTTATCGCCATCTTTGCCAACATAAACAGTGTTACACCTGTGAAATTGGGATAATTGCCCTTAGCAATGAAAAGAAACCTACAAAAATTGATTTTTTTCTTTGAATTACAGTCCTACGGGGTCTGTGTATGGTGGGCTAGAAAGTTAGGCATTAACTTGTTCAAGGTGCGTCTAGCTTTTATTTATCTCACGTTCATTGGACTCGGGTCTCCGATCCTGTTGTACCTGATAATGGCCTGGATTCTAGAGCACAAACATTATTTTCAATTTAAAGAGAAACCAAAAACTACGATTTGGGAATTATGAAAGTACTCATTACTGGTTCTAATGGTTTGCTAGGACAAAAATTAGTAGCGCTTTTATCAAAAAACCGGATTTCCTTCACTGCGGCGTCTTTGGGTGAAAACCGTAACCCTGAATGTCCTGAAGAGCATTATGTCTCCATGGATATAACCAACTCGAGAGCCGTTGATGAAACCTTAACGCGGCATGAATTTACGCACATTCTTCATACCGCGGCCATGACCCACGTCGATGCGTGCGAGATGAATCCCGAGGAATGTTATGCGATAAATCATTGGGCAACAAAAAACCTTTTCGATAGGGCAGTCAAAAACAACCTGCATTTCACCTTTCTCTCCACGGATTTTGTTTTCGATGGTGAACAAGGAAATTATTCGGAAGGTGACGTCCCCAATCCCTTAAGTGTTTACGGGAAATCGAAGTGGTTGGCAGAACAAGAATTACTTAACGCATCCTATACAAACTGGGCTATCGCTCGAACCATAATTGTATACGGTGAAGGATACAAAATAAATAAATCCAATATCATTTCATGGTTAATGGAGGAGTTGCCCAAGGGGAATCCGGTTTCTTTGCTTACGGATCACTACCGAGCCCCAACTTGGGCCGAAGACCTTGCCGAGGGTTGTTTTCAAATCATTAACAGGAATAAAACAGGGATTTTTCATCTCAGTGGTCCTGAAACCCTATCCATCTATGAAATTGGGTTGCGCGTAGCGAATTTTCTAAACGTTGATAAAGAACTCATACATCCCATTCTTTCAACCACCCTTAACCAAAAGGCTCCAAGACCATCAAAAACGGGATTCAATTTACAAAAAGCCAAAAGCACCTTGGGATTTATCCCCCATAGCATAGAAGCCACGCTCAATAGTTTGAACAGGGGTTAGGTGGGTTAAATTAAAAACAATATCTTTAGGCTCAATCTAATTAAGTGTTATGTCAAGAAGTCCTTGGAGAAAAAAGCCTATTTCTGCTTATGAAGCGGAAATGAAAAAAAGCGAATTAAACCGTGTCCTTGGCCGCTGGGGATTAACCTCGTTGGGAATTGGAGCCATCATCGGTGGTGGAATATTCACCTTAACAGGAATTGCCGCACATGATCATGCTGGACCCGCATTGGCACTGTCTTTTATCATTGCTGGCATCGGTTGTTTATTTGCTTCGCTCTGCTACGCTGAATTTTCTGCTGTACTTCCTGTAGAGGGGTCCGCCTATGCTTACTCCTATGGTACAATGGGAGAATTGTTTGCATGGATCATTGGTTGGAATTTGATTTTGGAATATATGATGGGTGCAACAACCGTGGCCGTGGCGTGGAGCGGTTACTTTGAGAAATTGCTGCATCAAGCCGGTATTCATCCCCCCATGTGGCTTATGAATGACCCGGTAACGGCAGCGGAAAAGGCGGCAAAAGCGGGAATGGCAGCGCCAAGTTTTGCTTTCAATTTACCCGCTTTGCTCATTACCTGGGTGGTCACTTCCATCCTCGTGAAAGGAATAAAAGAGGCCGCAAAAACGAACAACCTGATTGTGATTTTGAAGGTGGCTGTAGTTCTATTTGTCATCTTCGTTGGGTTCTTCTTTATCGACACGAACAACTACACCCCTTTTATTCCCGAACGCGTCATTGACAAAAGCGGTCAAGGTCATTTTGGATGGTCTGGGGTTGTAACAGCAGCGACCATTGTCTTCTTTGCGTATATTGGTTTTGATGCCGTTTCCACCCAAGCGGGGGAGGCAAAAAATCCTAAAAAAGACGTCCCTTTCGCCATTGTAATGTCCTTGGTAATTTGTACCGTTTTATACATCATAGTCTCGTTAGTATTAACCGGAATGGTAAAGTATAATGCCTTGGATTTGAAAGCCCCTGTAGCTTCTGCTTTTGAAGGCGTAGGAATGCCTTGGGCAACCATACTAATAACCGTAGCTGCCGTAGCCGGTTTAACATCGGTCATGTTGGTAATGATGTTGGGACAAACCAGAATATTTTTAGGAATGGCTAAGGATGGATTACTTCCTTACAGCATGTTTGGTAGGGTACACCCAAAGTATAAAACCCCTTATCGAAGTACCCTTTTAGTAGGCTTAATTGTTTCGATTGTTGCCGCCCTTACTCCGATAGACAAAGTGTCTGAGATGTGCTCGATGGGCACCCTTCTCGCGTTTGCCATGATTTCAATTGCTGTGGTTGTGCTGCGCATTAAACAACCGAATCTTGAGCGCCCCTTCAGAACGCCAGCGCTTTTTATCATTGGACCCGCAGGAGCTTTGTTTAATTTTGGGTTGATGTATTTTGTTCGTCCCGATACCTGGGTTGCATTTATCATTTGGTCAACGCTAGGAATTATTATATACTTCTTGTATTCCCGAAACAAAAGCAACCTCAATGATCCGAATTATTTGGCATCCTTAAAAGGACACGATGCGGTAGTTGAGGCCTCTGAACCTTTAAACAACGAGGATTAATTTCCGTGGAAAACGATAAAAAATCGCTAGGCCTTCTTGACGCAACATTATTGGTTGCAGGCTCCATGATTGGTTCTGGAATTTTCATTGTCTCCTCCATCATGATGAGAGACATTGGTTCTCCTGCATGGATGTTAGTCCTTTGGATTGTTACAGGAATCATTACCATTTTAGCCGCATTGAGCTACGGGGAGTTGGCCGGTATGATGCCAAATGCTGGAGGACAATACGTATATATTCAAAGGGCTTTTGGACGGCTGCCTTCCTTTTTATACGGTTGGACCGTGTTTACGGTCATTCAAACAGGCGTCATTGCCGCAGTGGCAGTGGCTTTTGCTAAGTATTCTGCTGTTTTTTTTCCCTCTCTAAACCAAATTCTTTTAGCGATAGGTGGATTTAGTATTTCATACGCTCAACTGCTTGCCATCTGCTCCGTGGTGTTATTGACCTATTCAAATGCACGAGGACTACAAAATGGAAAAATTATTCAGTTTATTTTTACCTCTGCCAAGCTATTCGCACTTTTTGCCCTTATCGCATTAGGTATTTACTTTGGGCTCCATTCGAATGTTTTTAAATTGAACATGGCTGATGCTTGGAATGCCTTTAGCATAACCGTTGACAATAAAGGTGTAGTCACCCAAACTCCCCTTTTAGGCTGGGCACTGGTAGGAGCTTTGGGCGCTACCATAATCAATTCATTGTTTTCGGCCGATGCGTGGAATAATGTTACGTTTATTGCTGGTGAAATTCGTGATCCCAAAAAAAACATTCCAAGAAGCCTTTTCCTCGGTACTTTCATTGTAACCTTAATTTATGTCTTAGCCAATGTAGCGTATCTCATGCTGCTACCCAATGAGGGAATGATGATGGCGGAAGAAGATCGGGTGGGCGCTGCAGCAGCACAAGTAATTTTTGGAGAAACCGGAACCTTACTGATGGCAGGGCTTATCATGGTTTCTACCTTCGGTTGCAACAACGGTTTGATTTTAGCGGGGTCTAGGCTTTTTTATGCCATGTCAAAAGATGGCCTCTTCTTTAAAAAAGCTCAAAACCTCAATGCTCAAGGAATTCCAAGCGCCGCCCTATGGATCCAATGCCTATGGGCTTCGGTGTTATGTCTTTCCGGTAAATATGGCGATTTATTAACCTACAGTACTTTTGCCAGCTTGCTTTTCTACATGGTAACAATTGCCGGAATTTTTAGGTTAAGGAGAAAGGAGCCCGACACCCCTAGACCCTATCGCGCATTGGGATATCCTGTACTTCCTTTGCTTTACATCGTGCTCACCTTTTGCATTTGTATTTGTTTACTGGTATATAGCCCTTGGAATACCTTGCTCGGACTGTTTATTGTCGCCTTGGGCTTACCCTTCTATTTTTTTAGCCGAGGCAATAGCTAAACAAGTTTGGCGTTTTGGACGCTCAATTTATGCGTCTACCCCACCTGTCTCAACGTACCGCCACAGGGGCTTTTTTTTGGCTCCTATTTATGATTCTTTTGGCCCTCATTCCCCAAATATACCTTTGGGTTTTCCCTCCGCCATCGATCCGAATACATAAATCGATAAGGGCAAAAATGGATCATTACGCTATCGAAAAAAAAAGAACTAGGACAAGCTACTTTCAAAAAAAGAATCGCTATAAGGCCCCTCCACACCGCTTTAATCCCAACGAATACACAGCAGCCGAATGGATGGCCTTGGGCCTAAGCGTAAAACAAGCAAATGCAGTGATTTCCTTTTGTAAAAGACCCCTCAAGTCGAACGAAGACCTCAAAAAAATCTTTGTGATTCCAGAAGTGTTATATGAACTGATTAAGGATTCAACGTATTATCCTCAATTACCTACCAAACAATCCTATGTTCACGAAGCAAGCAAGGTTGTAAAACCACCAAAAGCTGTGGTAATTTTGAGCGTAGGAAGCCTCGATAGCGCATCCCTCGTTAACCTTCCCGGAATTGGTCCTTTTTTCGCACATCACGTTATGAAATACGAAAAAGCCTTAGGAGGATTTTATTGTAAAGAACAACTTTGGGAAATCTTTAAAATGAATGAGGAGGTTTTTGGAATCCTCTGCAAACACATAGACTTTTCAAAACCGAGAATTCGAAAAATTTCGCTTAATGCCGCAGACTTTAATTCCTTATCACGACACCCCTACATTGATAAATGGCAAGCCAATTCCATCCTTAAAATTCGAAAGCAGATCGGTGGATATCAAACCGTAAAGGAAATTCTAAAATCGCATTTAATTCGTCAGGAAGATTTTGTGAAGTTAGAACCATACGTATCTTTGTAGTATGGAACTAAATGAACGATTAAAGAGAACCATTCGCGACGTTAAAGACTTTCCTAAAGAAGGCATTGTATTCAAAGACATAAGCCCCATCATGCAGGATGCTACATTGTGTCAAGAAATTATAACTGAACTCACCCAAAAATACCGCACTTTATCCTTAAATGGAATTGCAGGGATAGAGAGCCGGGGATTTTTATTTGGTTTCCCCCTTGCAGTTGCCCTTGGAATCCCCTTTATTCTTATCCGTAAACAAGGGAAATTACCGTATAAAAAAATTTCCCATGCCTATGACCTTGAGTACGGTTCCGCTGTAATTGAAATGCACGAGGATGCCATACGTCCCGGAGATAGAATATTGATTCACGACGATTTACTAGCTACCGGAGGGTCCGCTGCCGCGGCTGCCGAACTTATTCAAAAATGCGGTGGCGTAGTGGCTGGATTTGACTTCCTGGTAGAATTAGCCTTTCTTGAGGGAAGGCATCACTTATCTTCGTATTCCGTTTCCATTAAACATCTAATTTCCTATTAACGACATCATAAATCCATCAATATGAATTTTAATTCCAACGAAAACCAGCAAATGATTGCGCAAATGGTGCGCGATTTCGCAGAAAAAGAAATAAAACCAAACATGATGGTTTGGGATCAAGAGGAGTATTTTCCGGTCGAAACCATGAAGAAAATGGGAGAACTAGGCCTTCTAGGCATCTTTATTCCTGAAACCTATGGAGGATCTGGATTTTCCTACTTTGAATACGCTACGGCACTAATGGAACTTGGTAAAGTTTGTGGGGGAGTTGGCTTAAGTGTAGCTGCCCACAATTCGCTTTGTACGGGTCATATTTATTACCATGGCAATGAAGAACAGAAAAAACGTTTTCTCCCCAATTTAGCCAGTGGTGATTTCATTGGGGCATGGGGATTAACGGAACCAAATACCGGTTCTGATGCCATGAGGATGAAAACTACTGCGGTTAAAGACGGCAATGATTGGGTTATCAATGGCGCTAAAAATTGGATTACGCACGGATGCTCTGGAGACCTTGCCGTCGTACTAGTCAGGACGGGAGAACTCCTTGATAGCCGAGGCATTACCGCTTTTATTGTGGAAAAAGGGATGCCTGGATTTTCTGCCGTAAAAATCAAAGACAAATTAGGTGTCCGCGCAAGTGAAACAGCAGAGCTTATTTTTGATAACGTCCGCGTTCCTCAGGAAAACGTTTTAGGAGAAGTGGGTATGGGCTTTCAACAGGCAATGCAAGTCCTTGATGGTGGAAGAATTTCGATTGCAGCGCTTAGCTGCGGTATTGCAAGAGGGGCTTTTGAAGCATCCGTAAAATATGCAAAAGAACGGGAGCAATTTGGGAAACCGATTGGTCATTTTCAAGCCATTGGTTTTAAATTGGCGGACATGGCTACGGAAATTGAAGCGGCGGAATTGCTGACTTTTCAGGCGGCTTACTTAAAAAACAATAAGAAACCCGTTACGAAAGAAGGGGCCTTTGCAAAGTACTTTTCCTCTGAGGTCGCTGTTAAATGCGGCAATGAAGCCGTACAAATTATGGGTGGTTATGGCTACACGCGCGAATACCCAGCGGAGAAGTTTTTACGCGACGCTAAATTACTAACGATTGGGGAGGGAACTTCTGAAATTCAAAAGGTGGTGATATCACGAGAATTAATGAAATAAATTTGGAAATTCATCCCTTTCCATTATCTTTGCAATCCTAAAAAGAACACGTATGCTTATTATTCCTATCAAAGAAGGTGAAAACATTGAACGAGCGTTAAAGAAATACAAGAAAAAGTTCGAAAAAACCAATGTGATGAAACAACTTCGTGACCGTAAAGAGTTTGAAAAACCTTCGGTTTCAAGAAGACAGGAAGTTATTCGCGCCGCTTACAAGCAAAGGATGCAATCCCAGCAAGGGTAACCTTGTTCAAAAATATTCGTTAAGGGGCTCAGCCCCTTTTTTTATGCTCGATCCTTTCCTAGAATATTTACGTTTTGAAAAACGATTTTCCGACCATACTCTGGTTGCCTACGCGCATGATTTGAATCAATTCATTCGTTTTTCGGAGGCGAATTCGTTGGAGCAATTGGCCCACTTCAAATCGGTTTTCATACGAGGATGGATTGTTGCGCTCATGGATGACAAAAATTGCCCTAAGACGATTAATAGGAAACTTGCCGCATTAAGAACCTTATATAAATGGTTACGGAAGGAAGGATTTACCAACGAAAATCCGATGGCCCGTGTTTCGGGGCCAAAAACTGAAAAAAGACTGCCGGTATTTGCTCGGGAAAAAGAGCTTTCCCCTGAACGCATTTCCACCCTCTTTGGAAATGATTTTAACGCGGTACGAGACAAGTTAATGTTGGAATTGTTTTATCAAACCGGTATCCGTTTAAGCGAGCTTATCGCCTTGAATGTTGCGGACGTTCAATCCCACCAAATTAAAGTGCTTGGAAAAAGAAATAAAGAACGAATTATACCGATAAGCCATTCCCTTTTTAAAGAAATTCAAGCATATCTTAACCTACGGAACCCTATAGCAAAGGGAAACAAACTTTTTGTTCTTTCTAATGGCAAACCACTATATCCTGTATTTGTTTACCGCAGAATAAATGAACTTTTAGGAAGCCTAACAACCTTGGACAAAAAAAGCCCGCATATCCTTCGGCATACTTTTGCAACCCATATGCTCAACAACGGAGCGGGGTTGGAAACACTAAAAGCGTTGTTAGGACATGCTTCCTTGGCGGCCACTCAAGTGTACACGCACAATTCCTTTGCACAACTCGCTCAAATCTATACCCAGGCACACCCCCGTATGATGAGGGATTAGGGTTTATTTAATTTATCGTTCGTACGGTGTCGGTCCGCATCGCGCTTGGTTTTTTTGGACAAATTCGCTTCAAATGACTGTTCGAGATCAACCCCCGTTTGGTTTGCAATACATACCAAAACAAAAAAAAGATCCGCCAATTCATCGCCTAAATCTTTGTTTTTATCCGATTCTTTTTCGCTTTGCTCGCCATACCTTCTTACCATTATCCGCGCAACTTCCCCAAGCTCTTCAGTCAAGATAGCCAAGTTCGTTAGTGGGTCAAAATACCGAACCCCATAGAGCTTAATCCAATCGTCTACCTTTTTTTGTGCCTCATTTAACGACATACCTTTCGAGTATTTTTTTTGCATACTTTCCTAAAATATCAAATTCAACGTTTACCATATCGTTTACTGAAAGGGAATTAAAGGAGGTGTGTTCGTAGGTGTAGGGAATGATACAGGCGCTAAACGCTTTTGGTTGAGCGTTCACTACGGTTAAACTGACCCCATTCACGGCAATGGATCCTTTTTCTACGGTAACTTCGTCCAAGGAATAGGTAAACGTAAAGCGCCAACTTCCTTCTTCAAAGGATTTTTCGATGCAGCGGGCAACTCCATCCACATGACCCTGAACTATATGGCCATCCAGTCGCCCGTTCATCAACATGCTTCGTTCAATATTGATTTCATCACCAATGCGCCATGATCCCAAGGTAGTTTTATTTAAGGTTTCTTGAATTGCCGTTACTTCATAGGTCATTTGATCGGGCCAGAGGTTAACCACTGTTAAACAACAACCATTGTGCGCAAGGCTTTGGTCAATTTTAAATTCCGGTGTCAAGGCACATTCCAAAATAAAATGAAGGTTCTCCTGGTCCGGAATAATGTTTATTATTTTGGATTTCGCTTCAACAATTCCTGTAAACATGTTATTCGTTCATTTGAAATTTATACCCTACTCCCCTCACCGATTGAAAGTAAAAGGGGTTTTTCTGATCCGTCTCAAAAATCTTGCGAAAGGTAAGGATAAAATTATCAATGGTTCGACTTGTGGGGTACACGTCTTCTCCCCAAATGCGATCCAGCATGAGATCCCTAGAGAGTACCCTACCCTCAAATTCCATAAATAACTTTAATAATTCCATTTCCTTTTTAGAAAACTCATGTACCACTTTTTCGTGTTCATTGGTGGCGATCATCGCGTCTACGTCGACATAAATACTCCCTATTTTAAACCGACTCGTAGGGCTTGGAATTAATACCTTAATCCGCAATAACAATTCTTCCAAATCAAAGGGTTTTGCTAGATAATCGTTTGCACCCGCTTTTAGTCCTTCAATTCGATCCTGGGTATTGCCTTTCGCCGACAAAAACAAAATGGGAAGGGCAGAAATAGCTCTTATGGCTTTGCATACTTCGATACCACTCATTCCTGGAAGCATGTTGTCTAGAATAACTAATGCGCCATTTATCCAAACATTGCTTTCTGATAAAGCAACTAAACCGCTTTGGTAAACATGTACAAAATACCCTTCCATTTCTAAATTCAACTTGATGAAATCAGAAAGAATAGGGTCATCCTCCACGAGGCAAATTTCTATTTTCATGTACAAAGTAAATTGTATATTTGTTAGTGAAATTAAACAAATTCCTAGCGCTATGAAAAAACTTTTACTCGCTCTTCTTACTCCTCTTTTGATTGGGTCTGTGTTCGCGCAATTACCCGTACAAAATCGAACCGTATTCGACAAAGAAATTCCAGTACTTTCCCTAGCGGGACCGGACATGGAAAACATTGTTGCGGAGGATGCTGTGAGGGACGATTTAGGGTTGCTTTATCGAATTGGTGTAGCCTTGCCAACTCAAATAACCCCTGCCAACAGTGGAATGTGGACTACGCTGCCTAATGGTGACAAACAATGGCAAATTCATGTTAAATCAGAAGGGGCAGAAGCCCTAAGTTTTCTGTTTCAAACGTTTAAGCTACAGGGCTTAGCGACCATAAAAATCCAAAACGAAAAGGGTCAATTGATACACCCTGTATTATCCGCTAAGGATGTGGAAAACCATTTTATGTACAACGCAGCGCTGTGTTTTGGAGACGACATGTACCTCACGCTAACAGAACCAATAGGTAGTCCATCCTCAGAAATCTTAATTGATCGAATTATTTATAACTACCGTGCAACGGGAAACCCAAATTCACAAAAAATTAATGAATCAGAAGCTTGTGAAGTAAATGTGAACTGCTCGCCGGTTGGTGACAATTGGCAAGAGGAAAAAAGAGGCGTCGCTAGAATATATGTCGTTGAAGGTAATGGTGCTGGGTGGTGTACTGGTTCATTAGTAAATAACACCTCCAACGATTGTAAACCGCTCTTTCTTACTGCCCTACATTGCGGGGTAAACTGTACGACGGCAGACTTTAATCAATGGAAATTCTATTTTCGTTACGAATCCCCGAATTGCACCAATCCTGGCGTGGCTGGTACGCTAGATGATTATTTCATAAATGGTTGTTTTAAATTATCCGATGCCGGCGATGGTGGGGGTAATACGGGCTCCGATTTTCTTTTGGTTCAAATGGGAACCGCAAACAATCAAGCTTCTACCGTAAACACATTGAAATCCGCGAATTTCAACGCGTACTGGAATGGTTGGGACGCCAACAATACGGCGACCACTGGGGGGGCAGGAATCCATCATCCCGCAGGTGATATCAAGAAAATTTCAACCTTCAACGGCAATACAGTTTCTAACACTTGGGGAGGCAGTACGCCCAATACCCATTGGAGAATTGTTTGGTCCTCCAATGCCAATGGATATGGCGTGACGGAAGGTGGGTCTTCTGGTTCTCCGCTGTTCAACAACTCTTCGGGCAGAATCATTGGTACATTAACCGGAGGGGGTTCGTTCTGTACGGCGCAAACGACACCAGATTTTTATGGTAAAATGTCCTATCATTGGGTTTCAAACGGTGCGGCCTCAAACCGCCAACTAAAACCCTTCTTGGACCCTGCAAATACGGGCGTATTAACCTTAAATGGCTCCGCAGATCCGTGTTCTTCTCCTACAGCCCCAGTTGCCAATTTTGTGGGGAACCCTACCACCGTTAATGTTGGTGGAACGGTTGCGTTTACGGATCAGTCCAGTGGCGCTCCAACGGCATGGAATTGGACAATTTCAGGAGGAGGTTGGTCCTACAGTGGGGGTACCAGTGCAAGTTCTCAAAACCCTCAAGTTACCTTTAATACGGTTGGCCAATATACCATTACGCTTACTGCTTCCAATGCGCTTGGCAATGATGCTGAAGTAAAAACTAATTATATCAACGTAGTACAACAGACGGGGCCTTGTACGCCTTCGGCTACTACCTGCGACGAATACATTCAAAACGTTACGCTAAACACCATCAATAATTCTACCTCTTGTACAGCTGGGGGGTACGCAGATTACGGCAATACTACCACTACCTTGGTGAAAAACAATGCATACAGCATTACCGTTGCCCCAGGTATCATCGGTCAAGCGGGAAATACAGCCTATACAGACGATGAAATTGCTGTGTGGATTGATTACAATAATGACATGGACTTCGCGGATGCAGGAGAGCAAGTCGGCTATGTTTTAGTGGCCGCTGGATGGAGTAATGTTTTCAACTTCACTGTACCTGGAAACGCTGTCACTGGACTTGTAAACATGCGCGTTCGTATCTCGTTTTCTGATGCTAACAATGGAGGGGCACCTATTGATCCTTGTGCTGCAGCTACCTACGGAGAAACGGAAGACTATTCAATTAACATAACGGGGGCTTCAAATCTTGCGGAATTAGATGCTGCTTCCGTTCAACTTTATCCAAACCCATCACCGGGAGTGGTGAATATGGCATTATTAAATACCAACGCAACGCTACTTGACTTATCCCTATATGATGTTTCAGGAAAACGAATGGCTCTGGGTATAGAAAAGACGGACAATAACGCGAAACTTTCCATCGAAAAGCTTTCACAGGGCGTTTATTACCTCACCATTCGCACCAGTTTAGGAACCATCACGAAGCAATTGATTAAAGAATAATAGTGAAATTGGGGGTGGGGCCATCGCACCCCCTATTTTGTATTCCTACTGGTGAAAATCACCCAAAAAGGATCGCATTAATGATCCATTAAATTCACTTGAATTTTAGATTAATACGGGGGAAGAACTCAACGAGAACGAAACACGAGGCAACGCTTGTTGATGAAAGGTGATAGAAAAAAGCTATTCCTTATCTTCGAGGATGCGTTTCGGACGAAGACGCTCAAAAATATCTATGGTAATCCAAAAAGGAACAATGAATCCCAAAAGGAATAACAACAACCAGAAAGCCATTCCGAAAATTAAAAGAAATAAAACGATACCGAAAGTGCTGATCATCTTGTAAATTTGTAGTCGGACACAAAAATACAGATTATTTAATAACAAAAACAATCCAAAATGGAATTTAGAATAGAAAAAGATACCATGGGGGAGGTAAACGTTCCCTTGACAGCTTATTGGGGAGCACAAACCGAACGTTCACGAAATAATTTTAAAATCGGACCCGAAGGTTCAATGCCATTAGAAATTATTTACGCTTTTGCTTACTTAAAAAAAGCCGCGGCCCATGCAAACCATGAATTAGGAGTCCTTCCATTGGAAAAACGAGATTTGATCTCCGTAGTTTGTGATGAAATTTTAGACGGTGCGCACGACCATGAGTTTCCATTGGTAATATGGCAAACTGGATCTGGTACTCAATCCAATATGAATTGCAATGAGGTAATTGCCAACCGTGGCCATGTTATTCAAGGTGGGACCTTAACCGATGAACCAAAGGTTCTCAATCCAAACGATGATGTCAATAAATCACAATCCTCCAACGATACCTATCCCACTGCGATGCACATCGCAGCGTATAAGCAAACCGTAGAGGTTACTTTGCCCGGACTGCTTTGTCTGCGCGATGTCCTTCATCAAAAAGCCATTGATTTTAAAGAAATTGTGAAAACAGGAAGAACGCACTTTATGGATGCGACCCCCCTAACCCTTGGACAAGAATTTAGTGGTTATGTTGCTCAAATTGACTATTCCATGCGCACCATTAACCATGCCTTAGAGGCTGTGGCAGAATTGGCCCTCGGCGGGACTGCCGTTGGTACAGGCCTAAATACACCAAAAGGGTATGATGTGTTAGTTGCCAAAAAAATCGCTGAATTCACCGGGCTTCCATTTGTAACAGCCAAAAATAAATTTGAAGCCTTAGCTGCCCATGACGCTATGGTAGAACTATCGGGGGCGCTAAAACGCACCGCCGTATCGTTAATGAAAATCGCGAATGATATCCGAATGTTGTCCTCTGGACCTCGTTGCGGCATAGGTGAAATCATTATCCCAGATAATGAACCGGGATCCTCAATAATGCCAGGAAAGGTAAATCCAACCCAACCGGAGGCATTAACCATGGTTTGTGCGCAAGTGATAGGCAACGACGTAGCCGTATCGATTGGAGGATCGAATGGGCATTTTGAACTCAATGTTTTTAAACCCGTCATCGCGGCAAACGTTTTGCAATCCGGAAGGCTCATTGGTGATGCATGCATCTCTTTTGCAAAAAACTGTGCTTCCGGGATCGAGCCAAACCTACCCGAAATCAACAAACACCTAAACAATTCATTGATGTTAGTTACAGCTCTCAATACAAAAATCGGATACTATAAGGCCGCAGAAATAGCCAAATATGCCCATAAAAATGGAACCACCTTAAAAGAGGCCGCAGTAACCTTGGGGCATGTGAGTTCAGAAGAATATGATACCATCGTCGATCCATCAAAGATGATTGGTTCAATGGATTAATTTTAACTTATTACTACCTTTACATCCTAAAAATAAACCAAGAATGTCTAAAATACCTGTAGCCAATCCCGTTGTTGAACTTGACGGAGACGAAATGACCCGAATCATTTGGAAATTCATTAAAGATAAATTGATTCTCCCATACCTTGATTTGGATATTAAGTATTTTGATTTAGGCATTGAAAAAAGGGATGAAACCAACGATCAAATAACCGTTGAGGCGGCAGAAGCCATTAAAAAATATCAGGTAGGAATAAAATGTGCGACCATTACACCCGATGAAGCAAGGGTAAAAGAATTCAATCTAAAGTCCATGTGGAAATCTCCCAACGGGACCATCCGAAACATTCTTGATGGAACTGTTTTTAGAGAACCAATCGTTATGCAAAACGTCCCACGGTTAGTTACCAACTGGACCGCACCCATCATTGTTGGACGCCATGCTTTTGGCGATCAGTACCGTGCTACAGATGCTGTCTTCAAAGGGAAGGGAAAGCTTACAATGACCTTTACGCCCGACGACGGAGGAGAAATTCAGCAGTTTGAGGTGTATCAATTCCAAGGCGATGGCGTAGGAATGGCAATGTACAATACCGACGATTCCATTAAAGGATTTGCCCGGAGTTGTTTCAATATGGCTTTGAATAAAAAATGGCCTTTGTACCTTTCTACAAAAAATACCATTCTAAAAAAGTATGATGGGCGATTCAAGGATATTTTTGAGGCTATTTACCAAGAAGAATTTAAAACCGCTTTTGATCAGGCAGGAATTGTATACGAACACCGATTAATCGATGATATGGTGGCCTCGGCTCTGAAATGGAATGGAAACTTTGTCTGGGCATGTAAAAATTATGACGGAGATGTGCAATCGGATACCGTCGCCCAAGGGTTTGGATCCCTCGGGTTAATGACTTCCGTATTGGTTACTCCGGATGGAAAAATTATGGAATCAGAAGCTGCTCATGGTACCGTAACTAGGCATTACCGAGATCACCAAGCAGGTAAACAAACATCAACCAATCCCATAGCATCCATATTCGCTTGGACGCGAGGCCTAGCCTTTCGGGGGAAATTAGATGGAAACCAGACTTTAATTGATTTCTGTGAAACCTTAGAACGTGTTTGTATTGAAACCGTTGAATCAGGGATTATGACCAAGGACCTTGCTGTATGTATTCATGGCAACAAAGTAACCCATGGTGAGCATTATGTTTACACGGAAGAATTTCTTGATGCTTTGGATCGCGGATTGAATGCAAAAATGCACTAATTTTAATCCCGCCGTTGCGGGATTTTTTATGCGTATTATTTTTTGTTTCGGGATGGTCTTTTGCTCCCTAACCTTTGGGGCACAATCCCTTTTACACCGTTGGGAGGGGACTTATGTAGGAACCTTGGAAGTATATTCACAGGATCCCAGCCCTCGTGCCCAAGTCCCTGTCCTTTTATGCATAAAAAACCTTCAAAAAGACTCTGTCTGGCAGTACCTAATGGCTTACGGAAAGCCCGATGAACCCGGCTACATGGAAAAAAACTATCAAATCATCTTTGCAAACAAGCGTTATGTTTTGGATGAAGGGGATGGAATTCTCATTCCAATGACCCATTTTGGAAATTGCCTTATTGATTTTTACACCCTTGGCCATAACGACGAAAAGACCTACATGCAAAGCAGCTTGTGTGAGGTAGATAATGCATCGCTTTCTTTTAATCTCGCGGGAGGGCCCTTAACCCCCATGACGAAGAAAGAAATTACGGAGGAAAATAGTGAGGCCATGACATTGGAAACCTATCCATTTACGTTCTATCAATCGGTGTTTCTCCAAAAACAACCGTAAATGAAAGGCCGATTTTATGTTGTATTCTTAGGGTTTTCTATTCTGGTATACGCCTGCAAGGTCGTTAACATTCCTCCACCTCAGAAAAATAATAAACCCAGCACTTATCCAACTCCACCCATTTCCTACGTGAGCATCCCCCTTCATTTTAATCTTTCGCAGTACTTGAAAATGGTGGATCATGAAATCCCTTTAGTATACGAGGGTTCAAAAGAACAGTGCGAAGGGTTAAGTGTGTCCTATGGGTTTAATCGATCACCACTTCGTTTTAAGGCGTTGAGCAACGGGCTCAATTGCTCCGTAGAGGGTGGCCTTTGGCTAAAAGCGAATTATTGCCCGAAATGTCACGATCTATTTGATAAGGAAGGTACCTGCGTTGTTCCTAGAGTCCATGTGAGTTGTGGTTTAAAAGAACCGTTAAGGCGTTTCAGTTTAGACTACACCAGCCGAATTCATTTGGGAAGCGCTTATAACGTTGTTTCAAAAACGCAGGTTGGTAATTTTACCTTGAAGGATCCGTGTAATATTAGTTTTATAGGATATGACATCACGAAGACGGTGGAGCAAGAAGTACGGAAGGAGCTTATTAAACTGGAAGAAGTTATCGATGAAAACATTCAAAAAATCAGTTTAAAGCCCTATGTCACGGACGCCTGGAGAGAAATGCAAAAACCTATTCCCTTGGAAGGCCTTGGATTTTTGTATCTTAAGCCTACAAATCTTTCCATACATTCGTTAGAATTTCTAGAAAATTCGATCAAGGGCGTAACCACAATAGCCCTTAGGCCGTCGGTACGCTCAGAAAAAATAGTAGAATCCCTACAACCCTTACCCCCACTTGGAGACTTCAAATCACCGGAGAATTTCAACTTAGAGGTCCCTGTTACTATTAGCTATGATACACTAACTGCTTTGTTTAATCCATTTGTAAAAGGTCTTGAGTTATCCCTAAAAAAGAAAAAAATAACTTTTGAATCGGTTAGTGTATATGGAACCCAAAACGAGAAGCTAATTATTCAATTGGTTTTCAAAGGATTTCGGAGGGGAACCATTTATTTATTAGGGAAACCATCCATACATGCCGAAAAAAAAGAGGTGCGTTTAGAGGCTGTAGATTTTGAACTTAAAACCAAAGGTGTACTCTTAAACATGGCGCGTTGGATTTTCGATGCTCGAATTACTCAAGCCATCCAAGATAAAACATATTTTTCCTACGATGGACTAATGCAACAGGCCGTAAAGGAAATTGAACGAGGGATGAATACGTCATTGAGTGAAACAATCACCCTTCAAGGAAAAGTGATCGATGCCTCCATTAAATCTCTACACCTCAACGATTCCTTTCTAACCCTATATTTTGCCCTTGAAGGAAATTTGAAACTTAATATTAAATAATTCGTTTAGGACCCTTGATGCTAAAAAAGGCCTACGTCTTAGTTGTTGTATGTTTGTTGGGATTGCCTTTGCTTGGAGGCGCCCAAAAAGACCTAAGCGTTTGTGAAGGGAACGTTACCGTATACGCGAATACTCCATACAAGCTATCCTTTACGGGGAGAAGTGGTAAGGATAAAAGTGGATTGTTTCAGTATTATCCAACCACTGAACTTTCGAATAACTCGCTTTGGATTCAATTTAAACCAACCCACAATGGTTTGCTTTCGATCCTAAGTCAGTCAACCTTAGATGAGTACTACGTTTCTGTATTCGATACCGACAAAGGCTCCTTTTGCAGCACCTTATCGGCTAAAAAAGCTAATCTTTTGCGACAACAGACGAAAAAAGGGGGAGATACTTCGGCTCTTTCACTAACCATTACGGAAGGATTCAGTTATTGGGTTGCTTTTACTGGGCCTAAAGGAAAGACTGGCGCTCTTGATTTTTCGCTAAATTACATACCGCTATCGAAAGATGGAAAACGATTGAAAGATTCGCTCCTCTTAAATTTAGCCTACGATAAAAGCCTGCCGGTATATGGAATCCATATAAGAAACGCAGTAAACAATGCGCGTGTAATTGCTCGTGTTACCCTATCAATGGCTGGTGAATTAGACGGCAGCTACAGTGGATCAGATATATTAGTCAATAACAAACGTCGGTTAAAAGCAAATGTACAAGTTGATGCTGAAGGGTATTATTCAAAAGACTATACCAACCATGTTATATTACCAGAAAACCACCACGATACCATCACATTGAATCCCATTTCCAGAGGTGCCATCGCCAAATTAGACGAGATTTATTTTGTGGGAGGGAAGGCCACCATCGCAGAAGAATCATACCCTAGGCTTAAACGGCTTAAAGATTTTTTAATCTTAAACCCAAGCATATCCATTGAAGTACAAGGGCATGTGAACGATGAAGGAAAACGCTCTATCACATCCTTCAAATTATCCAAGAAAAGAGCCGATAAAATCGTAGAGTACCTAGTTTCCTCCGGCATTGATCCCGCACGATTATCTGCAGTTGGGTTTGGTAATACACGTCCTATTTTTCCTGAGCCCACCTCCGAAGAGGAGCGTGAGGCCAATCGAAGGGTTGAAATCAAGATTCGCTAACCCTAATAGAAAGGAGAAATCATAAAATAAACGACAACGCCGGTTATGGCCACATACAACCAAATAGGAAATGCGGCTTTAACTAATTTTTTGTGCGTAGCGTAGTCTCCCATCCAAGCATACAAATATGCATTTAATACCAAAGGGATTACCACCATACTTAATCCAATGTGCGATCCTAAAATTATCCAATAAACATAACGCCATCCTCCGATCTGGAATACTTCATATCCATTCAAGGACCCGTTTTTATCAAAGTCTCCATAATACGTTGGATCAGAGGTTAGGTGATAGGCTACATAACAGGCTAAAAAAAGAATGGACAGCAAGAGCGCCATTCGTACAAAACTTCTATGCAGGGCCATTTGATGCTTGCGTATTGCCAATAAGGCGAAAACCAAGAGTACTGCCGTTGCTGCATTAAATGAAGCGTATACAGGCGGTAAAAAAGAAAGGTTTCCCTCTATTCTTATGCGAAAAAGTGCCCCCACCACTAAGGGAATAAGTATTGAAACCGCTAGTATTAGGCGCTTATATTTAGAAGCATGTTCGATGGGCAAGTTATTCATGGTACAAGGTTTTAATATCATTAACTAATTTTTGGTATTCTTGTTCATTTACGTTCAATTCATTATCCGTGATTTGATAAACACCACGAACATAGCCCTTGGAATCCACCAAGGTAAAGGCCCCAGAATGAGCATAATTTCCAGCGGCGCTTTCGTCTTTCCCTGCAAAAACAAGGAAGTTATTTATCCCTAAGCGATGGGTTAAGGCCTCATCGCCCGTCAACATGACCCAATTGGGTGAGGAAATCCCGTAATTGGATCGATATTGCCTAAGCGCGGTGGGGGTGTCGTGTTTAGGATCGATGGTAAAGGACAAAATCTGCATTTTGCGAGAAATTTCAGGGTGTTGGGATTCAAAATACTGATGAAGGCGCTTCATCTGCTTATTCATTACCGGACAAATTGTAGGACATTTTGCAAAGAAAAACTCAACTACCCACATTTTTCCTTTAAAGGAATCTTGAGTAAGCGGA
This sequence comes from uncultured Flavobacteriales bacterium, assembly GCA_903823565.1. Classification (GTDB taxonomy): domain Bacteria; phylum Bacteroidota; class Bacteroidia; order Flavobacteriales_D; family Crocinitomicaceae; genus UBA952. Next base: position 8,491 of record CAIJTF010000019.1, on the reverse strand, counting down.
ATGGAGTCGTGCGATAAAAACGTAAACGCAGGGATTTTTGGATAAACCGTATCCATGCATTCCTTTCCATTTTTGATGGTTACGACGATGTCCGGATTGCCTAAAAAGGGAAGCTTTACTTTGTGAGGAAGGGTTTTAACGGCAGGGTTTTTACTTGTTTGTATACAAGAAATCAGGCATACAAAAAGCCATACCGCATTAGTGAGATAGCGCCCTTTGCTGATCATACTCTTTTTGTAATAAGGCTAAAGATTCCTTCATACGTCGAATGTAACCCTCCAATTTACCATTCAATACCATTCGCAACTCATGGTTTTTATCTAACAGAAGTATTACCTCTTGAAAGGCCACTCCGCCATAGAATTTAGGATTCTTTTCCAATAAACTCAAGCCATTGCTCTTAAAGTTAAAGACTTCTTGAGGATTTGCTGTGGCAAGAATCCATAATGCAGGATCGTAATTAATCACGGTGTTTTTGAGCTTTTCCTGTATTAGGGTTAAATCCTTTTCAGGGAGACCTTGCTTATCGGTGACAATGGACAACAACCGTACCCGTTTCATTAATTTCTTGCTATTTTTTTTAATCTCTTGGTAAAGGATTTTATCCAAGTGATAAAGCAAAAGAGCACAATCATTGGGGCAAGAATTCTGAAGTGTGGTAACCAAAAGGATATCCCCTTTGAATTCGTCGGAAGATCTTTTATTGCCTTTGACGTCTGTAAATTCGAATGGTTTTAATTTACCATAGGAAGCTAAGCGCTCAAATTTGTGATGCGCACCGCGCGTGGCAAAGAATATGAGTAAACAAGCAGGCGTAAAGACCAAAAATAACCCAAGAAAGGATTTTCCTTTTTTGGAAAGCGCCATGCTAAAAGAGTTTATCTAAAACGTCACGAATAGCCGTGGCCTCCCATAACGCAATAAATATAAGATATAAAATAAACATAAAATACGGAACTAAAATAACATAACGCAACCATGGGCGCTCGTCTCCTAAGTGCATAAAAACCATAACAATATATCCTGCTTTTAACAAGGTCATGGCAACAAAGGACCATTTAATCAAGGGCCAGATTGCCGAATTCTGCTTAATGATTGCTCCTAGTAAAACCTCAACAACCGTTATTACAGTCAATAAAACAGTAACGAAATAGATTTTTTTTCGGATGGACTTACCCTTCTCCTCGTTGTGATGAGCATCTAAAGAGTATTCAATTAAATCGTCTCTTTCCATGGATGAAAGTTATATAAGGTAAAAGAATGTAAATACAAAAACCCAAACAAGGTCTACAAAGTGCCAATAAAGCCCTGTTTTCTCGACCATTTCATAATGCCCTCTTTGGTGGTATTTACCAGAGAGTACTCCTAAACAAATAAGAATATTAATAACCACTCCCGAAAATACGTGAAACCCGTGGAAGCCCGTAATAAAAAAGAAAAACTGGGCGTATTGCTGAGGACCATATTCGTTTTGTTCTAAGTTTGCTCCGTAAATAACACGGTTTGGGGTTCCGCTGTACAAAGCACTGTAATACATCGAAACTGCTTTTGCCCCTTCAATTTTTTGTCCCACCTTGTTGGTTTTTCCGTCCTTTTTAACAATGAGCATTAAATCATGGTCGGCACTTTTGTTAATCTTAGCAACAGAACCATCGTGCAAGGTTATCATGCCTTGGTTCGGAGTATTCCCACTCAAGTGACCATCCTTACCAGCATGCTGAAAGAGATGCATCAAATCCTCGGTAATTACCTCATCTTTTTTATGATGAGACCCTGCCTTGACCACCTTAAAATTCTGAATCGCTCCAAAATGACCTTTGACAATGGCTTGAGAACCATCGGCTAATTCTATTTTACCAAATTCAGAACCATGAATAAAATGGTACCATTCCCAAGCCTGGGAACCTACAAAAAAGAATCCACCAATGATCGTAGCGATCATCCATTTCGTAACCCCCTTTCTATCCATTCGATGACCAGCCTCAACAGCCAACACCATGGTGACCGAAGAAATAATCAAGATGAAAGTCATTAAGGCGACATAAAGCAATGGGTAACCGTGTCCCAGAAAAGGAAGTGAGTTGAACGTTTCTTCACCAATGGGCCAAGCCTCTAACGCATCGTGTCGGGTGAATCCATAAGCAATCAACAAGCCCCCAAATGTTAGGGCATCCGATACGAGGAAAAACCACATCATTAACTTACCGTAACTTGTAGTAAATGGAGAAACTTTTCCTCCCCACAAGGTCTTTGAATCCATTTCAACAGTGTGCGCGGCCATAGCGAAAAATTTTGTGCAAGTTTAAGGAATATATTTCAAAAACAGCAATAAATATAACCACAAAAGACCTAAAAAATGCCAGAATATACCACCAAGTTGTAAGGAAAGGGTGAATTTTTCAAGAGGAACGGACATAAATCCACGAACCACTAGTACAAGCAAGTAAAGCATGGCCGCAACGATGTGCAATACGTGTAAAAAGGTTAAGATATATAAAAAGCTACTCGCATTATCCGCTGTTTCAGCCGCCTTGTTTTGTTGATATGCCGATAATTTCTGGCCCGTTGGTAGGTACAACTGCCGGTCCTTGTAATCAAGCTTTTGACCGTTGAACTTAATAACAAAATCTTCTCCATAGCGACCATAAACAAAAAAATCTCCTCGCCCCAAAGCAAGGTTGTCGCTAAGTTCTTTGAGCCTACTCAAATCGGTGAAGTTAACTTTTGAAGAATCCTTGTAACAAAGGTTCCCCTGAAGAAAAATCATGGGTTCGTTTTTATATTTCAAAGCAAATTCCTCCTTTCCGGTAGGATTAGCTGCTTTTTTTCCAGAAGGAGCAATTGATAAAAGAAATGCTTTCATTTTCTCAACCTTGTCTTTGGCGAGCACGTTGCCATTCCAACGGTAATCTCTTCCATCAAAGGCAATATCTGCCCCCTGATAGGTGATCGAAAAATAAGAACCATAGCGCCCTTCCGTGGTTAATATTTGACGGTTGACGAAATAGACCCCTTTGGATTGAAGTTGCTTGTAAGCTTTAAACTGATAGAGGACAAATCCTACTCCCAAAATCAAGGATAGAAGCAAAAAAAGACGCATAGCAAGAAGCTTGTTTGTTTTTGCCATCCGAAGCGCCAAGAAAACAGACAAGGAACTTAACCCAATAAATAAGGTACTCCAATAGAAACCCGAAGGCAAAGGCGTCACAACCCAAAAAGCGCCCCCCATGTTCACGTAGTAGGCCGAGGTTAACCCGGCAAACAGCATTACGATCGAAAAAATGCCAACATAAAGAAGGTTCTTTTTCATTTTAACCCTTGTTTCAGGGCTTAATTCATTAGAAAAGTCCATGTTCAATTAATTTTTGTAAAACGATTTCATCTCTAGTAAACACGTAGGTAAATTGAATAACCGGTAAATAAACAAACGAAGCGAACATAAGTTTTTTGGCATCCTTATCTTCACAGGTGGTATACAATCGATACGATAAAAAGTAAAACCAAACCCCCAAAATGCCTACCACAACAATTGAGAAAAAACCAACCAGTCCAAGCAACCAAGGAATCAAGCTAATTGGAATGAGGATTAAGGAATACATCGCAATTAAAGAAGCACTGAACTTGGTTTTTCCGCTTTTGGACGGCAATAAGAAATAACCCGCCTTTTGATAATCTTCATGGAGGACCCAGGCGATGGACCAAAAATGAGGGAACTGCCACATGAATTGGATGAAAAATAACAACCCGGGAATGAAACCAAAATCCTCAACATGCGCAATGGCTCCCAACATTGGGGGAATCGCTCCGGGAAATGCGCCAATAAAAACTGCCCAAGGACTTCTTGCTTTCCAGGGGGTGTATACAAAAACGTAAGAAACAAAGGCAAAAAGCCCCAACAAAAAACTATTTAAATTTATAAGATATAAAGCAAAGGCGCCTGTCGCCAATGTCACACCACAAAGCCAATACGCTTGGGCTAAACCCATGGCTTTTGTGACCAAAGGACGCTGTTGGGTTCTGCTCATCTTTGCATCCCGATGGCGCTCCCAAATTTGATTGGCCCCGTTTGATGCAGCCGTAATTAAGAACCCTCCGAGCACAAGGTAAAATAGTACAGCAATATCCTTACCTCCCGCGAACAAATATCCCGTTAAGGCCGATATAACCACCGACAAGGTAAGCCTTACTTTGAAAAATCCAACGAGGTTTCGCATGGGTTAATGGAGGTGTTTTTTCAATGACAAAAATACGAAATTATTCATCGGTAACAGGACGCCAAATTGAACATTATATAATCCCTTCTTGTTATCCAATTTAATTGCCTAACTTTGTAAGAATGACAAAATCCTACCAACCCGGAGAGCACATAGCTAAAATTAACGTTCCCCAAGACCTACGAACGTTGTTTTCTCCTTCGGACTTACCTATGGTTTCGGATGAATTAAGGCAATACATCGTTGATGTCATTTCTGAAATCGGTAACAGCCATTTTGGTGCTAGCTTGGGGGTGGTGGAACTAACGGTTGCCCTTCATTATGTTTTCAATACCCCCGAGGATCAGTTGGTTTGGGACGTAGGACATCAGGCGTATGGCCATAAAATCCTGACCGGCAGACGGGAAGTTTTTCATACCAACCGTTTGAAAGGTGGTATTTCAGGTTTTCCAAAACGTTCAGAAAGCGAATACGATACCTTTGGCGTCGGACACTCCTCTACCTCCATTTCGGCTGCATTAGGTATGGCCGTAGCGAACCGATACCAAGGACACAAAGACCGTCAGCACATTGCTGTAATTGGTGATGGTGCGATGACCGCAGGGTTGGCTTTCGAAGGACTAAACCATGCCGGATTTGAAAAAGATGCAAACCTGTTGGTGATTTTGAACGACAATTGTATGTCCATTGATCCCAATGTAGGTGCGCTTAAAGAATATTTAACGGATATTACTACCTCACACACGTACAATAAAGTTAAGGATGAAGTTTGGAACTGGTTGGGTGTTATATCTAAATTTGGACCGGATGCTCAAAAAATCGCCTCCAAAGTTTCACAGGCGTTAAAAGGGACTCTCCTCAAACAATCTAATTTTTTCGAATCCCTAAATTTCCGTTACTTCGGCCCGGTGGATGGTCACGATGTAGAAGGTTTGGTTAAAGTCCTTGAGGACTTAAAAGACATTCCAGGCCCTAAAATATTACACTGTTTAACAAAAAAAGGTGCGGGGTACAAATTTTCAGAAGAAGGCAATCCTACCAAATGGCATGCTCCAGGCGTTTTCAATAAAGACACGGGTGAAATTGTTAAAGTAGTCCCCATCGGGCCAGAGGCTCCAAAATATCAAGATGTTTTCGGTCACTCGATTGTTGAATTAGCCGAACGAAATCCAAAAATAATGGGGGTAACCCCGGCCATGCCAAGTGGGTGTTCCTTGAACATTATGATGAAAGCAATGCCGGATCGCGCATTTGATGTTGGAATTGCAGAACAACATGCCGTGACCTTCAGTGCTGGATTGGCTACTCAAGGAATGGTTCCTTTTTGCAACATCTATTCCTCGTTCATGCAACGCGCATTTGACCAAGTATTGCACGATGTCGCTTTACAAAATTTAAACGTTGTTTTTTGCCTCGATCGGGGAGGTTTGGTTGGTGCAGATGGGGCTACGCATCACGGTGCGTACGACCTAGCGTACATGCGATGCATTCCCAATATGGTGGTTGCGGCGCCGATGAACGAGCAAGAGTTGCGAAATTTAATGTATACTGCACAACTTGAAAACAAAGGCCCATTCACTATCCGCTATCCGAGAGGCAATGGGGTAATGACGGATTGGAAAACTCCATTCGAAGAAATTCCTGTAGGACAAGGCCGTTTGGTGTCACCAGGGGAAGAGGTGGCTATTCTAACCATAGGACATCCTGGAAATTTTGCACAAAAAGCCATTCAAACCCTTAAAAATCAAGGCATAAATCCCGCGCACTACGACATGCGGTTTGTAAAACCCTTAGATGAAATGTTGCTGCATGAAGTGTTTGGTAAATTTGACAAGGTAATAACCGTAGAAGACGGGTGCCTCATGGGAGGATTCGGATCTGCTGTATTGGAATTTATGTCCGATAGAGGTTATAAAGCAGACATCATTCGACTCGGCATCCCCGACGAGTATATTCACCACGGTACCCAAGAAGAACTCTGGGCAGACTGCGGAATGGACGCCAATGCGATACAAGATGCCGTGAACAAGATTCTTTTGGTAAAAAATACTAAAACAGCGGCTTACCAAGCGGGATAATTAAATATTTCTGTATTTTGGTCAAAATTTTGACCATGAAAAAAACCAACTTTGGAGCGCTTGGGGTATTAACCATTGTCTTTTTCTTTTGGGGCTTTATTGCTGCGGGAAATAGCGTTTTTATTCCGTTTTGTAAAAATTATTTTCACCTGGATCAATTCCAAAGCCAATTAGTTGACTACGCTTTTTATGGTGCATATTACTTAGGGGCGCTCTTTCTTTTTATCATGGGTTCCTATCGCGGCAAAGACCTTGTTGGAAATTGGGGCTATAAGAGAAGTATTGTATACGGGCTCTTGTTTTCCGCGTTTGGCGCCGCGGCGATGATCGTTGCAGTATATGGCAATACCTTTTCGGGAATGCTCATCGGTTTCTTCCTCGTTGCTCTTGGGTTTTCGCTCCAACAAACCGCAGCCAATCCGTTTGCAATTTCCTTAGGAGATCCTGCTACGGGGGCTACTCGAGTTAATTTTACCGGAGGCATAAACTCGCTCGGAACAATGATTGGCCCTTTGATTGTGGCCTTTGCTCTTTTTGGTTCCTCTGCTTCAATTACCGACGATATGATTGCAAAACTCGATTTGGTTAAAGTCATTGTGCTTTACCTAGTGGTTGGGATTTTGTTTATCCTTGCGGCAACGATATTCGGTATTTCTAAATCCGTGCCCTCTGGCAAGCACGAAGAACCTATGGCACCGGCAAACAAGGCGCTTCGAAGCTTGTTGGTCATGACGGGACTGTTAATCATAATGTTTACTCCCGTATTTAGTAGCTACAATTCGGATGAGGCTAAAACCATTGTTGTTAAAGAAAAAACGGTTGAGCTATTAAAAAGTCAAAACGACAACCATGCGGAGATTGCGCTTCTAACACAGGAAATAAAAAACCTAAAGAAACCCCTCGAACAAGAAAGGATGATTTGGTTGTCGGGCGCACTGGTTTCTGTTCTGAGTGTATTGTTATTTGCAAACCGAGCCGCAACAAAACAAGCCGAGGGCTGGGGCGCCATGCGTTATCCGCAACTTGTACTTGGGATGTTGGCTATTTTTATTTATGTCGGGGTTGAAGTAGCCATTGGTTCTAATCTCGGGGAGCTTTTAAAACAAAAATCATTCGGAGGTTTGGAAGCATCGGCGATTGCCCCCTACATTTCAATGTATTGGGGTAGCCTCATGATTGGTCGATGGGCTGGAGCTGTTAATGCTTTTGAACTAAAGAAATCAACAAAATTGGGATTAATTTTCTTTGTGCCTCTTATTGCTTTTGCCTTTATTATTGCAGCAAATCTCTTGGCACAAAAAGATGTTTCTAACTTGTATTGGTATGTTCTATGCGTCCTGATTCAAGTTGCTGCCTTCTTTTATGTGGGTGAAAACCCCATTAAATCATTGTTGGTTTTTGGCGGATTAGGCATTGTGGCGATGACCGTTGGTATGTTAAGTGATGGTCCAATTGCTATTTACGCTTTCTTAAGTGGAGGATTATGTTGCTCGATCCTATGGCCTTGTATTTTTTCACTTTCCATTACGGGACTTGGGAAATATACCTCTCAAGGTTCGGCATTCTTAATCATGATGATTTTAGGTGGCGGCATTATTCCCCCATTGCAAGGTAAATTGGCGGATGTCATTGGCATTCAAAGCTCTTACATCATCGCTATATTTTGTTTTGCCTACCTTGCTTTCTTTGGATGGCAAGTTAAACGAATTTTAAACCAACAAGGCATAACCCATTTTGATGCTGCAGGATCAGGACATTAGGTATGAACCCATATAAAATAGATTTTACCGACTTTTTTACCTCCGCATTCTCTGTTGACTGTTTAATCTTCGGATACAAGGAAGGAAAAATAAATACCCTTTTAATCAAACGCGCTGTTGATCCATACAAGGACCGATGGGCCATTCCTGGAGATTTGGTATATCCGGACGAGGACCTTCCTGTTGCGGCGGAAAGGATTTTGAGAGAATTAACTGGCCTTACCAATATTCCGATGCACCAGGCACACACCTTCGGTAGCCCATTGCGTCACCCGCAAGGCCGCGTAATTACCATCGTCTATTTCGCTTTGGTTCGTATTGAAGATGTATCCATTCGCGCTTCATCCTGGGCGAATGAGATAAAGTGGGAACCCGTATTGGAAGTGGGCGAATTGGCATTTGACCACAATGAAATTTTGGACGCTACCTTCGATCGATT
>CAIJTF010000018.1 GCA_903823565.1 uncultured Flavobacteriales bacterium | reverse complement strand
CGTGTGCGGCCCTTCGATACGTCCTTCGGACACTCAGGGGACCGCACCAAGTATAAATATTACGATTATTTGATAGCGGTCCCTGAGCCTGTCGAAGGGCCGCTTTAATAAATACCCCTACAACCCCCTCACCACCTTCAAGGCTTCGTCAATGTGCTGTGTGGCTTTGAGTTGCGAATTAAACACTCCGCGGACTATTCCGTTTTTGTCGATGATATAGGTGACGCGACCAGGCAGCAAGCCCAAGAAGGATTTGGGAACGCCAAATAAGGTTCTCACTTCTTTCTTCTCGTCGGCTAAGAGGGGAAATGGCAACTTGTATTTAGTCGCGAATTCCTTGTGCGCTTTCGGGGCATCCGAGGAAATGCCAATCACTTCACATCCGAGGTCTTGAAACACCGTGTATTGGTCCCTGAAGCTGCAGGCTTCTTTGGTGCATCCTGGCGTGTCGTCTTTGGGGTAGAAATACAAGACCACGGTTTTTTGTCCAATAAACTCCATGATGTCCACAGGGGTTCCGTCTTGGTTTTGTAAGGTGAATGCAGGGATTTTGTCGCCAATATTAATCATGTGGTTTTGTTTAATGCGGTTTTAAATCGGTCCAGTACGCGGTTGCGTGCAAAGGTATGCTCAATGATGGGTTGTGGGTATGCTGGGGTGCCATATTCTGGAACCCAACGTTTTACGTATTCAAATTTCGGATCGAATTTCTCTTGTTGCGCGGTAGGATTAAACACCCTAAAATAAGGCGCAGCATCGCAGCCTCCTCCAGCAGCCCATTGCCAACCGCCAATGTTGCTCGCCAATTCGAAATCCAATAATTTTTTGGCAAAATACGCTTCTCCCAAACGCCAGTCGATCAGTAAATGCTTGGTTAAAAAACTGGCAGTCACCATGCGCACCCGATTCTGCATGAAGCCTGTAGCATTCAGTTCCCGCATGCCGGCATCCACCAGCGGGTATCCCGTGGTGCCTTCACACCAGCGATCGAAGTGTTCGGGGTTTTCTTCCCACTGTACCGCGTCATAGGTAGGACGGAATGCGCCCGATACGGTATACGGGAAATGGTAGATAATCATTTGATAGAATTCCCGCCAAATGAGTTCGTTCAAATAGGTTTCGTTCAAAGGCAAGGCCTTAAGGGCAAGTTTTCGAATGCTAATTGTTCCAAAACGCAGGTGTATTCCAAGCTTTGAGGTGCCCGGTTTCGCTGGGAAATTGCGTTGATCACTGTATTTCGAAATTAATAAATCTTCTACCTCGGTAGAAGGAAAATCAATCCCGGACGTTTCAAATCCCAGGTTGTCAAGGCCAGGAATTTTAGGGGTGGTTTCGATGCCCTTTACTTGGCTCAATGCGGCAATGGAATCGTAAACGGTAATGGGTTCTTGGCTAAGCCGTTCTTTCCATTTGCGGGAATAGGGAGTGAAGACGGTGTAGGGCGTGCCATCTCCCTTCATGACCTCATTTTTCTCAAAAATCACATGGTCCTTGGCGCCGGAGAAACCAATTCCATCGGTTTGTAGGATGTCATAAAGGGTTTTGTCGCGCTGTAGGGCATAGGGTTCGTAGTCGCGGTTGGTATATACATG
>CAIJTF010000017.1 GCA_903823565.1 uncultured Flavobacteriales bacterium | reverse complement strand
CGTGTGCGGCCCTTCGATACGTCCTTCGGACACTCAGGGGACCGCACCAAGTATAAATATTACGATTATTTGATAGCGGTCCCTGAGCCTGTCGAAGGGCCGCTTTAATAAATACCCCTACAACCCCCTCACCACCTTCAATGCCTCATCAATGTGCTGTGTGGCATTGAGCTGAGAATTAAAAATTCCGCGAACTATTCCGGTTTTATCGATGATGTAGGTAACGCGACCTGGGAGCAAGCCCAAGAAGGATTTAGGAACGCCAAATAAGGTTCGTACTTCCTTTTTTTCGTCGGCTAAGAGGGGAAAAGGCAACTTGTATTTAATCGCGAATTCCTTATGGGCTTTTGGTGCATCCGAGGATATGCCAATCACTTCACATCCCAAGTCTTGAAATACCGTGTATTGGTCCCGAAAACTGCAGGCTTCTTTGGTACATCCCGGTGTGTCGTCTTTGGGGTAGAAATACAAGACCACGGTTTTTTGTCCAATAAACTCCATGATGTCCACAGGGGTTCCGTCTTGGTTTTGTAAGGTGAATGCAGGGATTTTGTCGCCTATGCGTATCATGCGGATTTATTTAATGCGGTTTTAAAACGGTCCAACACACGGTTGCGTGCAAAGGTGTGTTCTATAATCGGTTGCGGATATGCAGGGGTGCCGTATTCGGGAACCCAACGTTTTACGTATTCAAATTTCGGATCGAATTTTTCTTGCTGTGCGGTGGGATTAAACACCCGGAAATACGGCGCGGCATCGCATCCTCCTCCAGCAGCCCATTGCCAGCCTCCAATGTTGCTGGCTAATTCAAAATCCAGGAGTTTTTTGGCAAAATACGCTTCTCCCAAACGCCAGTCGATCAGTAAATGCTTGGTTAAAAAACTGGCAGTCACCATGCGCACGCGGTTGTGCATGAATCCGGTTGCGTTCAGTTCCCGCATGCCGGCGTCCACCAGTGGATATCCTGTCGTACCCTCACACCAGCGCTTGAAATGTTCGGGGTTGTCTTCCCACTGTACCGCGTCATAGGCAGGACGGAATGCGCCCGATACGGTATACGGGAAATGGTAGATAATCATTTGATAGAATTCCCGCCAAATGAGTTCGTTTAAATAGGTTTCGTTCAAGGGTAAGGCTTTTAAGGCAAGCTTTCGAATGCTGATTGTTCCAAATCGTAAGTGTATGCCCAGTTTTGAGGTGCCTGGTTTCGCCGGAAAATTCCGTTGATCGCTGTATTTCGAAATAAGCAAATCTTCTACCTCGATGGAAGGAAAATTGAGTCCCGACGGCTCAAATCCTAGGGCGGCTAAACGTGGAATTTTTGAACTCGTTTCAATGCCCTGAAGGTGGCTTAGTGCTCCTTTAGAATCGTGAAGGGAAATGGGTTCTTGGCTCAGGCGTTCTTTCCATTTGCGGGAATAGGGGGTAAAGACGGTGTACGGAGTTCCATCCCCTTTCATCACCTCGGTTTTTTCAAAAATCACATGGTCCTTGGCGCCGGAGAAACCAATTCCATCGGTTTGTAGGATGTCATAAAGGGTTTTGTCGCGCTGTAGGGCATAGGGTTCGTAGTCGCGGTTGGTATATACATGGTCTACTTTTAATTCCTTGGCTAGCGATGGAATAAGTTCTACCGGATTGCCGATTTCTACCCG
>CAIJTF010000016.1 GCA_903823565.1 uncultured Flavobacteriales bacterium | reverse complement strand
TTTCTGAGTTTCCTGGATGAATGCATCCGACCACGAAATTAATTCCTCCTTTTTGCTGCCAAATCCGCGATAACCTACGGTGGCATTTCCAGCCACATCAACTACGGGAGCAAAATTATAATTGATACCGATGTCGTTTAAATCCACTGAAATGCTTCGGGCTGTTCCAAGGACTTCTTCAAGTGAATTGATATCCACCGCCTTTTTTACGATTTTACTTCCCGTTATTTTTCGGTTTACTAAGCTCGGCTCGGCATCGGCACTGTAGAGGTAGGGTAAAAAACCTTTACTCTTGTTAATCTCATTGAACGCATTAATCATTTCGGTAAATTCCGCTTTGGTTCCGTTAAGCATGAGCAGGTTTCCAATGAGCCCTTCTCGTACGTACCGTTCAATGGTCGCACGTTCTAATCCCGCCCGGCCCACGGCCGACATTAAAAGTTGAGCCACAATTTGTTTCTCGTCGAGGGAAGAAAAAACACGATCTACGGAAGCATCTAAGGAACTGTTCTCGGATAAAAAGTCCGATAACACAAATGCGTTTTCACCCGTTTTTCCATTGGAATGAACAACCCCTTTGGGTTTATTATCCTTTAAATTAGTAGCGGCAGCTGTTGTATTGCTGCTCGCATTAGGATTCTGAGAACATGCAGGTAACAAAAAGAAAACGGAACAAAATTTTACTAAAAGGTATTTTTTCATAAGGGTGTATTGTAGTTTTCAAAGGTAGGCAATATCGCGCGAAACGAGTCAAGGTTATTTTTTGTTTTCAACATGGGCATGGTGAATTAAGCTTTCTCAATGTAAACCTAGTGTTATTGTAATTTAAAAACAATGTAAAAACAGAAGAGGGTCTTCGAAAAATTAGCGTACCTTGCTGATACAATTCGTTCTCTTATGACCTACGCTCGACTGTTTTTTTTGACGGCGCTGTTGTTACCAATTTATATGCCAGCCCAAACCTTTTACAATAAAAACACCATTCAGACCATCGAAATTTTCTTCGCGCAAGGAAATTGGGATGCCTTATTGGACAACCTGGCCCAAACTACGGAAGACTACTTATTAGCGGATTCGGTTAGGGTTAATGGAATAACCTATGACTCTGTTGGGGTAAAATACAAAGGAAACAGTTCCTACAATGCTAATAACAATAAAAATCCCTTACACATTAATTTGGATTGGGTGCATTCAGGATACGATTACGAGGGCTATACGAGCATTAAACTTCAAAACCTTTATCGAGATCCCTCGATGATACGAGAAGTACTTTCTTATGCGGTATTAGAAAACTATATGGATTGTCCAAAAGCCAATTTTGCGAACGTTTACATTAACGGGGGATTACGGGGTCTGTATTCTAGTGCGGAGAGTATTGACGATAAATTCAATACCGACCATTATTACGACCATGCCGGGAGCTTTTTCAAATGCAATCCCATTGGTGGCGCGGGACCCGGCGGAGGGATTAGTCCGGATTTAAAATATTTGGGTGTCGATTCAAGTTTATACTTCAATGGTTACGAATTAAAATCAACGTACGGTTGGAATGATTTGGTTTCCTTGACCGATATCCTCAATAACAATACCGCTCAACTCGAAACCATCCTGGATGTCGACCGGGCGATTTGGATGCTCGCCTTTAACAATGTGCTGGTGAACCTAGATTCCTACAATGGAGCCTTTCGACAAAACTACTACCTGTATAACGACTTGAACCAACGCTTTGTGCCTACCGTTTGGGATCTTAACATGAGTTTCAATGGCTTTCCGGGAGGTACAGGGAGTAGCGCAGGAAGTGGAAGCTTGGACCCTTTGTCGAACAGTACCTCCAATAACCATCCCCTGATCAAGAAAATCTTGGCCAATCCCCTTTACAAGCGAATGTATATGGCACACATTCGAACCATGGTTCAAGAAATGATCGGAGGAAATTGGTATTTAACCCAAGCCAATGCCCTTCGCGCTACCATTGATGCGGCCGTTCAAGCGGATCCATTTAAGTTTTATACCTACACCCAATATCAAAATAGCCTTACCACCGCCATTGCGGGAGGAGGACCGGGAGGAGGACAGAGCATTCCTGGCATTCAAACATTGATGAACGAGCGAATAACGTATTTCCAAACCAATCAAAATTACCTGTACGCCGCTCCTAGCATTACTTCATACACCTCAAGCGTTTTGAGTCCGTCCTATAACCAGAGTTTTACCCTTACCGCGACGGCTTCCAACGAAACGGCATTGTACCTGGGTTACCGTACCTCCCATGCCCTAAAGTTCAACCGCGTACAAATGTTTGACGATGGTAACCACGGGGATGGAGTTGCTGGAGACCATACGTATGGGTTTACGGTTATGGCCAACGGCCCCGTGTTCGAATATTACTATTATGCGGACAATGCCAACGCAGGGGTTTTTAGCCCACAACGAGCGGAGCACGAGTTTCACACGCTTTCGCTTTCCATTCCCGCGCCAACAGTTGGTCAGGTACAAATCAACGAAGTGATGTCGGACAACGACCTTACCCATGAAGATCCCTACGGTGAATCGAACGATTGGATCGAATTACACAATACCAGCGGTACAGCTTTGAATGTATCGGGAATGTACCTGAGCGATAACGTAAACAACCCTGTGCAATGGCTTATTCCTGCGAATACCGTTATTTTACCCAATGCTTATCTTATCGTGTGGGCGGATAACGATACCCTACAAACCACGGGATTGCATACAAATTTTAAACTGGGTGCTACGGGCGATTTTCTTTCCCTTTCCAATGGATTTAATATACTGGATCAGGTAAATGTACCTGCGTTGGCAGCGGATCAAGCCTACGCGCGATGTCCGGAGAGCGGTGTACTTTTTGACTATGCCAGCCCTACGTTTGATGCCATGAACAATTGTTTTTCGGGACTGAACGAAACGGAAAGCTCGGTTACGGTTTATCCTAACCCGTTCAACGATCAATTATCGGTGATTTTACCTATTGCTGCTCGACTTACCCTTTGGGATGCGAAGGGACGAGTAATCCAAACCCTCACGTTGCCTGAAGGACATAATACCTTCAATACCTCCGGCTGGGGGTCGGGCTTGTACCTCCTGCAGTTCGAAGGGGACAACGGAATGTATTTCGTACGTAAAGTAATTAAACCGTAGGATCGTACCCATCAAGATGAGGTAAAGGGCTTACTCCTCGTTTAAGTGGTTTTGAATGGTTTGCACGAGCAGGTGTCGTTGGTGAATAGCGGACATAAAATACACTCGTGTCCGCTTCTTTATAAAAGATCGTTTATACCAACCAAAACTAAGAACACTAAGTACCTTTACAAAAAAGGATACCTTGGGTGCGAAATCGATCTCGATTCTACCCAAGGCATGCACCTCCTCGTTTATTCCAGGACTGAGGTCCATTTTGGAAGCCTGATTACGAATGGATTCAATGAGTTCGTCATAACGCTCCAAATTGGCTTTGTTGAAGTCTTTCGTCTTTAAAAAACGATTGTACTGAAATTCAGCATCGGTAAAACAGCGATATAATTCGGTTATTGTCATATACCAAGGAAGTAGGTTCAAAAGTACAAATAACCTTGAATTCATGGTTTGGTTTCTTATGGAATCTCTATTTTTGCACTCAATAATGAAAACAAAGACCATTCGTAAGAACAAAATTAATGTCGTTACCTTAGGATGTTCTAAAAATACGTTTGATTCAGAAGTTATGATGGCTCAACTCAAAGCCAATGCCTTTGATGTAGGTCACGAACGTTCGGAAGAGTCCGAAATCGTAATCATAAATACCTGTGGTTTTATCGAAAATGCAAAACAGGAATCTATCGATACGATATTGCAATATGTAGATGCTAAGAAAAGCGGTTGGGTGGATAAAGTCTTTGTTACGGGTTGCTTATCCGAACGCTATCGCGCGGATTTAGAACAAGAAATCCCAGAGGTAGATGCCTATTTTGGTACGCGTGAGCTTCCCCGGTTATTGAAAACTTTGAAGGCAGATTATAAGCATGAATTGGTGGGAGAACGCTTATTGACTACCCCGAACCATTACGCCTATTTTAAAATTGCCGAGGGATGTGATCGGCCTTGTTCGTTCTGCGCCATTCCCCTCATGCGCGGTAAGCACGTTTCAACGCCGATGGAACAGTTGGTAAGCAATGCTACGCAATTGGCTCAGCAAGGGGTAAAAGAACTTTTGTTGATTGCACAGGATCTGACGTATTACGGGTTGGATATTTATAAAAAACGCAATTTAGCCGAACTCTTAGAGCGCTTATCGGATGTCGATGGATTGGAATGGATTCGGTTGCATTATGCGTTTCCATCGGGATTTCCAATGGATGTTTTAGACGTTATGCGGGAGAGAAGCAACGTTTGTAATTACTTAGATATCCCCTTACAACACGGATCAACTACCATGCTACAGGCTATGCGTCGAGGTATTACCAGGGAAAAAACAGAAGCCTTATTGGATGCCATACGACAAAAGGTTCCCGGAATCGCATTGCGAACCACCTTGATTGCTGGCTTCCCCGGCGAAACGGAAGCCGATTTTGAAGAAATGATGTGCTTTGTTGAGCGAAGTCGTTTTGATCGCTTGGGCATTTTCACTTATTCACACGAGGAGAATACCCACGCCTTTTCCATGACGGATGACGTACCAGAAGAAATAAAAAAGCAGCGGGCTGATGCCGTAATGGAACTACAATCGGGTATTAGCTATGACTTGAACCAACAAAAAGTAGGAATGACCTTCAGAATCTTGTTTGATCGGGTAGAAGGGGATTATTTTGTCGGAAGAACGGAATTTGATTCCCCAGAAGTAGACAATGAAGTTCGGGTGCACAAAAACGCTGATACGTATATTCCTTTGGGGCATTTTGCCAACGTTACCATCACAGAGGCCGATGCCTTCGATCTTTATGGAGAAATCACTTCATAGATACGAAGTTCCTGCATAGGAAAAAACCGTGGTATGGGTTTTCAAGGATCTGGAACGGTATGCTTACCAAGCGGATTTAATTCCCTACCTTTACTAAAAACTTTAAGCGATGAAAAACCTTTCCTACCTGGTGCTTTTTTGTTCTATTTTCCTTTTCTCTTCGGCTTGGGCACAGCCCGCATCACCGATTACCGTAATCGATGCATCGAGTCCAAATGCATGTGACGGATCCGCCTACATCACTAACCCCAACAACGCCATTACCAATTCCATTGTTTGGTACAGTGGGAACGGCGCCATCTTGGCGCAAGGCGTTACGAGCGTATCCAACTTGTGTGCAGGAACCTACGGGGTATATTACACGACGTTTATTGATTCGGTGAGCGTTACCTTTATCATTTCAGGGAATCCTTGCAACGGTCTACAGGCGGTAGTATCCTCAACTGCGGCAAGTTCTCCGACGGCGATGGACGGATCCGCGACCATTGTAGGGATCGGCGGGACCTCGCCCTATGCCTTTACGTGGAGCAACGGGGCCACTACCAGCACGATTACCGGCTTAGGGGTAGGGATGTACTATTGCTGTGTTACGGATGCCAACGGATGTCAAACATGCGATAGCATTGCCGTTTCAGCAACGGTAAATCCCGGTCAAGATACCGTTTTACTCATCAATAACAATAACATTCCGAACGTCATAGATTCCTTTGGCGTGCAGCAAGTAATCGATTGCAGCATAGATTACAATGCGGTAGGTTCTGCGTTTATTTCGGGTTCACAGTACCTTCCCGGAGGCAATCCAAACACCATGGATAGCCTTTATGTAACGTGGCAGGTATATGATACCATGGTTCCTGCGAACCTGATGGCTACCTATACCCTAGGTTATGCATTATATCCCCCTTTAGCCCAGGCATACACGGCGAGCTTGTCCATCCATTGCCCGCAAAAGAACACGAATTTCAACACCCTTTTGGTCATTGATCAATTTTATACGGCTCAATTGGCGGTGGAAGACAAGGAGTGGGTTCCTAGCATTTGCATACAGGATGGTTGTGCTTCGGTGCAGCTTTTACCTACCCAAAAAGGTGCGTTAACTGTTTATTCGTTGAACGGAATGAAAGTGGCTGAACAAGCGGTTAATCAAGCTAATCCGTCACAATTCTTGATTGCTCAGTGGACTTCGGGTGTGTATTTTCTGCATTACAACCTATCATCAGGAGCCCAAGGCGTGGTTCGGTTTGTGAAACCGTAAGGGTGTAGTCTTTATACGATTAGCGCTGATTGTCCCGAATCATTTGAATGAAACATAGTCGATTGATTTTATGAGTGATGCATTAGAAAATGGAAGAAGGTTCAGGATTTTGAACCTAATGGATGAATTTAATAGGGAGGCCTTGATTATTTACAGGGCAAACCCTAGTGATGAAATGAATTATTAAATTTTTATATTTATGTGTTGTTTGAAAAAGGGTAAGGCTACAAAAACTGGGAAGTTTACCGTCCCAAATCATCATTCCGCGTTTTTCCTTGTATTCGTTAATTTTTATGGCACATAAATCAATGAGTTTTTGGCGTTCATCATCGGATAGTTCATCAAATCCGATGAGCTGGTACACACCTTCAGCTTTCGCAACAATTTGGTTGTTTCTTAGCACCTTTCCAACCATTTGGTTCACACGTTCTGTGTAGTATTCCAGTTGGCTCAAGTCGTTTTGCACTAAATCCAAAGCAATTTCATCCGCTTTAGCTTTTCCATCATTGGAAAGCAGTTTCATAATCATGACCGGCTGATACACATGACTCATTCGCATGCGTTTGCTTAAATATTCGAATAATACGTGGTATTTATGCATCAATGTTAGATTGTATCACACCTCTCACATATTCCTTCAATGCCGCATCGCAAACATACACGTATGTCCCTTTAATGCCTCGGAGCATCATGGTGTTATAAATGTTAAGGATATAGGACCGAAGTTGTTCGGGGTCGCTGATGCCTTGTTTCCCTTTTTTGTCCTTGTAATTGCCTGGGATGATTTCTATGCGTTGCGCCTTAGCATCATAGGTTATTTCTGTTCCAAAAATAATCCCGGTGTAGTTGAGGTCATAACCCTGCGTGGTGTGGATGCATCCCACCTCTTGGAAGGCATTGGGGCTATTTATCCAGTCTTCATTCGTACTGTTCCATTTTAAGGCCAAGCCATCAAGTTCAATATCTGGTACATTGGCTTTTTGAGATTTCCATTCCCAAGAATACCCCGATAATAAACGGCACAAGCCTACTTCATGTTCCTTAACGCGAAGGGCTTCATACAAATCGGCAAGGGAGTCAAATAACACCAACTCGTATTCACTCGAAGAAAAAGTGCTCAGCGCTTTACCATCCAGTAAGGCATCAACAAAGGAGATGTAATCAAGTCCTCCTTGAACCCGCATCTGAGACTTTAAACGCAGCAGTTTAGCGCTCCATTTTTGTTGAGCGAAGTGTGAAGGGTTGATGTCCGAAGGTTTAATGGATTGTCCTTGGTCGTAGAATAAAATTTGATGTTTCGACATTCGGCAAATCCAATCCAATTCGTTTCCTTCATGTTTGTCTAATCCCAGGCGGGCATTCGTTTCGTCGAAGCTCCCAAAGTTCGTGATGTTCTTTCGTTGCCTGAGGCGGTGTGCTTCATCTACAATCAACACATCGAAATGGGATTTAGCAGCTTCAGAAGGTCCAATCACCATGCTGCTGCTTAATCCTTTGACTTGACCGAAGACTTTTCTTAAGGTCTTTCGCAAGGAGGTCATTGGAACAACCAAGGCAATGCGCGGATTAGGATGTGCTTTACGAAACTCAACCACATTTAATAATTCTTCAGCATATACATGATCTGAATCATCCAAGTGGTGTGCTTGAATTGGGGTACTCAACAGTTTCATAAGGTAAACCGCCAATATGGTTTTACCAGTTCCAGCACCACCTTCAACAAAAACGCATTGATTGGAACCAAGGCTTAAAGTTTTTAAAATTTGCAGCACTGATTCATGCTGGTCGCTATTGAGGGCTTTGTAGGGACTGTATTTAAATAAATCGGAGTTATCAATGCGCTGTAAGGGATTCTTAGCATACTGCTCATTCAATAAGTAACTCCAAATGTGTTGAAAGAGTTCTTTGTATGCTGGT
>CAIJTF010000015.1 GCA_903823565.1 uncultured Flavobacteriales bacterium | reverse complement strand
GTCGTGAAAGTGGTGTCAGGATCTACGGAAGCAGCCCTTGAAACGATTGCTTCTGTATATGAATTGGTGGTTGATGCCGGAGTACACCGTGCCCCAACCATCAAAGTAGCTGAGGCGGCGAAAATAATTGAAAACACTCAGCGTGATGTGAACATCGCCTTAATCAATGAGCTCTCGATTATTTTTAATAAGCTCAAAATTAATACCTATGATGTGCTTGAGGCAGCAGGCACTAAATGGAATTTTTTAAAGTTCTCGCCAGGCTTAGTAGGTGGACATTGTATTGGTGTTGACCCCTATTACTTAACCCACCGTGCGCAACAGGCAGGATACCATTCAAAAGTCATTACCAGCGGACGGTATGTGAACGATTCAATGGGATTTTACATCGCAAAACAAACGGTAAAAAAAGTAATCGCCCAAGGTAAGGTTATTCAAGATTCAAGGGCTTTGATTCTTGGAGCTACCTTCAAAGAAGACGTTTCGGACATACGAAATTCAAAGGTAATTGACATCGTAAACGAATTAAAATCCTTCCAAATGGCCGTTGATTTGGTTGATCCACATGCTTCTTCAGAAGAGATGATGCATGAATATGGCATTGGTCTAACGGAAAACTTGGGCTCGTCCTACGACGCCATCATCGTTGCGGTTAATCATAAAGAATACCTTGGAATGGACGAGACGTATTTCAAGGCATTGTTGAAAGAGGGTAAGGGCGTTTTTATCGACGTTAAAGGCATTTACAAGGGCAAGATTTCCGACTTGGAATATTGGAGTTTATAATGGATAGAAAAAAAAGTATTTTAATTACTGGAGGTGCGGGCTTTATAGGTTCGCATGTGGTTCGCCGCTTTGTGAACCGTTATCCAACCTATTTGGTGGTTAATGCAGATAAATTGACCTATGCTGGAAACTTGGAGAATTTAGTGGATGTAGATACGGCTGAAAATTATGTTTTTGAGCGGCTCGATATTCAAGATGCAGCTTCGGTTTCTGACGTTTTTTCTAAGCATAACATCACAGATGTAATTCATTTAGCCGCAGAATCGCACGTGGATCGTTCGATACAAGGACCTTTAGAATTTGTAAAAACCAATGTTTTAGGAACCGTCAATTTGCTCGAGGCCGCTCGAATGCATTGGAAAAGTGAATCGGATCATGTTTTTCATCATGTATCTACCGATGAGGTTTATGGCAGTTTAGGTCCCGATGGATTTTTTACCGAGGATACACCTTATGACCCACGAAGCCCTTATTCCGCATCCAAAGCAGCTTCAGATCATTTTGTATCAGCTTACTACCACACGTTTCAACTTCCTGTAAAGCGTTCCAACTGTTCGAACAATTATGGCAGCCATCATTTTCCAGAAAAGCTCATTCCTTTAATGATTAATAACATTTTGATGGAGCGGGAATTACCGGTTTATGGAGCAGGGCTTAATGTTCGGGATTGGTTATGGGTAGAAGACCATGCCGCGGCTATTGACACCATTTTTCACGATGGAATAATTGGGGAGTCTTACAATGTGGGGGGATTGAACGAGTGGACAAACATTGATCTTGTGCACAAATTGTGTGATTTAATGGATGAAAAGCTGGGCCGTACTCAGGGACATTCGCGGGCCTTAATTCGGTTTGTAAAGGACCGAGCTGGACACGATCAACGCTATGCGATCGATGCTCGAAAAATAGAAGAAACCCTTGGTTGGAAACCTTCTATTACCTTCGAAGAAGGACTTGCGCGGACGATTGATTGGTATTTGACCAATCCCGAGTGGATGAAAAATGTCACTTCTGGCGAATACTTGGCATACTACGATAAAACGTACCGATAAATGGGTTGGTTTTCCTCTTTATTTTCCAAAAAAGAAACAAACCCTTCATCCAAACCCTTGGTGCTTTCTTGGTTTGGAACTGACATTCATTCGCATTTGCTTCCCGGGGTTGACGATGGGGCCCAAACCATGAATGAATCCATTGCTATGGTTTCGAAAATGGCCGCTCTAGGATTTCGTCAATGCGTTTTAACTTCTCATGTTAAAATGGACATTTATCCCAATGAAAGCCATCGGTTAAAAAACGCATTCGAGCAATTAAAGAACGAGGTTGAGGCACTTTCTATACCGATCAATTTAGCTTTGGCAGCAGAGTATTACATCGACGATTCGCTGCTTACTCGATTAGCAGAAAACGATATTTTATCCTTTGGAAAGGAGAGATATGTACTCATGGAATTTAGTTTCGCGACTCCACCGGTCCAAGAACAAAAGGTTTTTGATGCCTTCCTTACAGCGGGATATAAACCCATTTTAGCCCATTTTGAGCGCTATGGGTATTTTCATGGATCCGTTGAAAAAGCCCTGGCCTATAGAAAGCAGGGGGTATTTATTCAAATGAATCTCAATTCATTAACGGGACATTATGGCGTGGAGGTGCGAAAACAAGCCGAACGACTAATCGATGAATTTGCATTGGATTTTGTCGGTACTGACGCCCATCGAATGGATCATTTAACCCATCTGGAAGCCAATTTAAGCCTGCCTTATTTTCGTGAATTAGGTAATCGATTAATGCGCAATCAAGGGCTATGAATTGGTATTTCTTGCGGCATGCAAAAACGGAACGTCCGATACCATCGGTAAGCGATTATAATAGAAAATTAACCCGGAAAGGCATTCAACAGGTTGAGGCTTTGGATGCTTATTTATCACCTTATCCGATTGACAGGGTCATTTGCTCTTCTGCGCTTCGTACCCGTCAAACCCACGCCGGGCTTCACCGCTTGCAAAGTTTAGAGACACGTTTTACGCAGGATTTGTACTTGGCTACCCTAAGCCAATGGAAAGGTATAGTGCTCCAACACGCTTGCGATCATTGCCTTTTTATTGGACACAATGACGGCATTTCAGATTTTCTCACGTGGTTAACGGGTGAAGACTTATCCCTTCAAACCGCAGGGTTTATTCATGTTTCTTTTATGGGTGATGATCCGCTTGCTTTGGCTCAGGGGACTGGGGTGTTGAGACATCGGTACCGCCCCCAGGTGATGTCGGAGGATTAGGGATATAATCATACCTTATTTTTACCGTATGGATCGGTGTATCTGAATGGCTGTTTTCTGGTATGGCTTCATTCCATTCCTTTTCCCAATCGGGAGGCTCAATGCCCATTTCTTTTTCAATTTCGTAGGTGTATTTAGGACGTGTAGGGCCCACTTTTCGATAAGCAAAAGCTAGAATGAGACCCGCAATAAACCCAGCAAGGTGTCCCTCCCATGAAATGTACTGATTAATAGGGAAGATGCCCCAAATTAAGCTTCCATAAAGAAACACCACTAAAAGAGAAAGGGCTTGAAGCGGAAAATAGGCGCGAAGAATCCCAGAAACAAAAAGGAAGGAAAATAGGGAATAAATCACCCCGCTTATGCCGATGTGAAAACGGCCAAAATCTTCGGCAAAAAACCACAGCAAGCTTCCGCATAGCAACCAGCTCCAAAGGTAAACTTTAAGAAATACTTCACGGTAAGCATAAACCAATAGAGTGGAAAGAAAGAAAAAGGCAATCGAGTTGTTGATGAGGTGGTGCAGGTCCTGTTTGTCGTGAATGAACGGCATAAAAAAGATGCCTTTGAATCCGGATAGGTTTTGGGGTAGAACGCCCCAACGATAGAGGGGATACGGAAACAGATGTTGAGCCCACTGTACCAACCAAAGAATACCAACTACCAGAACGCCTGGAATGGCGGATGGACCTAATTGGTAAACAATGGGATTTTTTTTCATGTCACCTCATGGACAATATTAATGCCTCACGAATAACACTGACACTTTGTCCATGCATGAATTGAATCCGTAACTATCTGTATCTTTGTTTCCATGGAAACCATTCGCAATAAGGTTAAAGAAAGTGGTCTGATTCCATTGGACCTTTCTCAGTTGTTGGATCATACCATAGTGAAGGAAATCGATTTAAAAAACCAGCTTTGGCAGGGTTTTGTTTTAAAAGAAAAGGACTTCCGTTTGTGGATCAAAAGCCATCCATGGGAGGAATACAAGGGAAGCGTTGTCCATTTATATTGCAGTACAGAAGCCATCATTCCCACGTGGGCCTACATGCTCGTTACTTCTGCCCTTAGTCCTTTTACTCGATTTGTTGTAACGGGAACTGCCCGTGATGTGGAACATGTGCTCGTAAAAATAGCCCTTGAATCCTTGGATCTTCAGGCCATGAAAGGTCAACGCGTTATCGTGAAAGGATGTGCTCATTTATTGGATCAGGAAACAGCCTTATCTCAAATGGTATTGACGTTACAACCCGTGGTAAAATCGTTGATGTTTGGTGAGCCTTGCTCTACCGTACCAATTTTTAAGAGGTAAGGCGTTTTAATTTGGGATTGTTTTTATATTTGACAAAACATTACCTATGAAATTTATTGTATCACCTCTATTGCTTATTCTTACCGTCTTGAATTTTTCTTGTTCAAATTCAAATGGAAATACGGCTACTTCAACCTCTGCTGCGACCCAAGAAAAACCAAAGCGTTCATCGCGTGATTTTGCTGAAAAGGATTTATATGGTAAATGGAGATTCATTGAAGATTACGGAGCCGCCAATGAAAGAGAACAAGGGCATATTGTTTTTAGGAAAGATAATAGCTTGGTTTTTATAGACAAGAGTGCAGACATAGAGGAATCTAATTATGCTTTCGAGGAAGAAGCCAAAATTTTATCCGTTTGGCAAGAAGATTCAGAGGAAAAAGAAAAATTGGTGGTTGAAGTGTTAAATTTCAACGAAATTTTAATTAAGGGGGAGCACAAATCGGGAAACGCTTTTGTAACGAAACTTATAAGAGTCGAATAGCTTCATCGCAACAGGAACCCCATCACTTCGTCGAAAAACATCTCCGGTTGCTCGGCGTGAAGCCAATGCCCTGCTCCTTCCAAGGTTTTCGTTTGGCTATCTGGAAACGATGCTTCAATGTCTGGCAAGTCTTGATCTAGGATATAATTGGACAAACTACCTCGCAAAAAGAGGGTAGGAATCCAAGATTCACCGGGTGGTAGCGCGCCTAAAATTTCAGGCATGGAACGTTCCAATGCAACTACATTCATGCGCCATGCAAAGGAATCCTTGGTTTCTCGGTAAAGGTTTTTTAAAAGAAACTGGCGTACGCCAGCATTTTCCAAATGGCGTTCAAGAATGTGTTCCCCTTCGACCCGCGTTTTCAATTGGGTTAAGTCTAAGGCATGAATCGCCGAAAGTACGTGTTGATGATGCATCGGGTAAGCCTTTATTCCCATATCAGCAATGATCATTTTTGACAGCAGCGTGGGGTGCTTTTGTGCCAACAACATCGCCACTTTTCCGCCCATGGAATGCCCTATTAACGCAACATCCGTCAATCCATTGGAGTCAAGGTAAGTCTTAACATCCGAGACCATCGCTTCATAGGTGTGTTCATCGCTCCATGGGGAACGCCCGTGGTTCCTGAGGTCAAGCAGGTGAACATGAAAAAACGCGGAAAAACGAAGCGCAAGGGTCTGCCAATTATCCGAAGAGCCGAACAAGCCGTGAAGGATGACCAGTGGCCTCCCTTCTCCCATCGTTCGGCTAAACAATTCCATGGTTATTTCATCAAGGCCTGTAATGTCTTTGCATCAAAGGGTTCTTTTCGAACTCCTACCACTGAAAAATCACCGTCGTTAATCGCCTCAATGCGCTCCGTCAGTTTAACGGGATCTGTTTTTTTTGCATCGTAATAGACTACAATCGCTTGTGCAGGTAAATCTTCTTCAAAGGAAACATCAACATATTCTACCGCCCCTGTAGCGGCTAGTTCTTTTTTAATGGCACCGCCACAGCCCATTTTACATACCATACCCGACACCTGAAATTGAACCGTTGCATTGGCTTTTGCCGTAGATTTTTGAGGTGAAAGGGCTGGGCTTGTAGTAACGTTAACAACGTTTGCACCCTTTTTTTTCCCTTGAGTATTCGCGGTGCTTGGGTTTTGCTTGTTGTTTGTACAAGATGTCCAAATCAAAATTATGGACAGGTTAAGAAGGAGGGCTTTCATATTGTTTTTTTTACAAAGATAAATACTACCAGAAATCTTAAGAGTAAAATTTTCAGTTTTTCTAAGCGTACCTTACTAATTATAAATAAAAGGCATCGCAGCGGATAATGTTAAATGCTTCGTTTATACACAAAAAAAATGTATTTTTGATTTTCTTAATTATAATTATGAAATATTTTGCCTACTTCCTTTTGATTTCTGCATGTGTGATGAGTTCTACTTCGTGCAGTAAATATCCCCAGGGGTCCAAGTTTACGCTGCTTTCTAAGGAAAGTCGAATGGTAAACGAATGGAAACTTACCAGTTATACCATCAATGGAAGTGAGTTTATAGCTTCCCAACCCAAAGTTAGAATGGCGATCGACAAAGATGGAACGTACTCATGGTCTTCCACTGCCACGGTTTTGGGGCAAACCCAAAGCACCTTTGAACATGGTACTTGGATGTTTAGTGATGACTTAACGGAGTTTATGAAGTTGAAAGATGGTGAAGATATCCCTGTAGGGTATACGATTATCGAATTGCGCGCCAATAAAATGGCATTGCAGTATTACGATAAAATCACCAACATCACGTATATTAGTACCTTCGAAACCGATAAGTAATTTTTAGGCAAAACGCGGGTCTGTTGCCATAACGTGCCCACATTTTTCGCAGGTACGCATTTCCTCTGAACCATAAAATTCCTTAAACCTTGGGATAAAATCTTTTTCGATGTTTTCCAAGAAAAATCGGTACGCTTTAAGTTCGTGGTTGCAGTTCTCACAAAACCAAAACAATCCATCTTTTAGCGTGGTGCCTTTTCGAACCCTTTCAATAACAAGACCAATGGTGTTTTCTCCACGCATTGGGGAATGAGGAGTTTTGGCAGGAAGCAAGAACATTTCACCTTCCTGAATTAAAATGTCTTTCGGTTTTCCCTCGTGTTGTATTCGAACCGTAATGTCTCCTTCCAGTTGATAAAAAAGTTCTTCGCTTTCGTTGTAATGGTAATCTTTGCGCGCGTTCGGACCCGCCACGACCATTACAATAAAATCGCCGGCCTCATGATAAAGGTTTTTATTGGATACGGGGGGTTTTAGTTTATCTCGATTCGTATCAATCCAATGTTTTAGGTTGAAAGGAGGAAGCATTGCTCTGGGTTTATTACTTAAAGGTAACTAAATTATTTCGTGTAGCGGTAAACGGTGAATCCGTGGGAGTGCTTTTCGTCGATGGGTTGTTCAAAAAGCGTAATGATTTTCCATTGGTTTTCATCGAATGACGGAAAAAAAGTATCGGCATCAAAAACATGGTGTACCTTGGTGATGTAAAGCGTATCCAATGCCAGGGTTTTCATCGCCAGCGAATAAATTTCACCGCCACCTATGATGAATAAGGTTCTTGGATCGTTTTGGAAATGTGAAATTGCCTTTTGGAGATCATTAAAAACCAAACATGAAGGGGTGTGGAATTCCTTATTTCTCGTTATGATTACATTTTCCCGGTGGGGTAGGGGGCGAAATTTTGGAGGGATGGATTCAAAGTTCTTTCGACCCATAACTACGATTTGGTCTTTCGTAGTTTCTTTGAAAAAAGCCATGTCATGGGGTAAATGCCACATAAGATCATTATCCTTACCAATCCCGAAGTTTTGATCAAAAGCGACAATTAATGCAAGTTTCATTAGACGGCTACGGCAGCTTTGATGAGAGGATGTGGATCATAGTTTGTAAGCGTAAAATCCTCATAAACGAAATTAAAAATATCCGAAACGGAAGGATTGAGATGCATGGTTGGCAAGGGGCGTAAGGTTCGAGACAATTGAAGTTCGGCTTGCTCTAAATGGTTTACGTAGAGATGAGCATCCCCCAGGGTATGAATGAAATCTCCGGGTTCCAGATTACATACCTGAGCCACCATGAGCGTTAAAAGGGCATAAGATGCAATATTGAAAGGAACCCCAAGAAAGGTGTCTGCGCTTCGTTGATAAAGTTGGCAACTTAGTTTATTATTGGCCACATAAAATTGAAACATGGTATGGCATGGAGGAAGGGCCATGTCTTTAACACTGGCCACGTTCCAAGCCGAAACAAGCAGTCTTCTGGAATCAGGATTGCGTTTAATTTGTCCAATGAGATCCGAAATTTGATCGATGGATTGACCATCGGGTGTTGGCCAACTTCGCCATTGGTACCCATAGACTGGACCTAGGTTCCCGTCCTCGTCCGCCCACTCATCCCAAATGCTGACTTGATTGTCTTTAAGGTACTTGATATTCGTTTCTCCCTTCAAAAACCATAGCAATTCATGTATGATGGATCGGAGATGCAACTTTTTAGTGGTAACCAATGGAAAACCATCGGCTAAGTTATACCGCATTTGATAACCAAAAACGGAAAGGGTTCCAGTTCCCGTCCGATCTTCTTTCCGCACCCCGGTATCGATGATGTGTTTGAGTAAATCGTGGTATTGTTTCATCGCATTGCGAAGGTAGTACTAATCCCAAATTCCTTTTACCCTTCGCGACAGAATTTATCAACTAGAATTAAACAAGCGTGGAATTTTGTTTACTTTCGTTCCATGAAGCCCTTTTATTTGCTAAGTGTATTCCTCTTTGTTACAGGGTTTGTATTCGGTCAAAAACCCGTTAAGATACCCAGAAAATTTCGAGGGAATTATTCTGGAACTCAGCCAGAATATATGGTTCAGAATGCCAATGTGACGCTTAAAATCCCCGCGGTGGAGATGAAGCTGGTTTTGGATAAAACAACCGTGACCCTTTGTTATACCCTAACCGAAGATTGCTTTGTTTCCAAGCAAACCATCGCCAATATTCAAAAAATCAAAACCCCTAAAAAATCGCTTTGGATATTCGAGCCGAAAGCTCCTGGAGCCACCGTGGCTGAGCACTTAACCCTTGACGTGAAAAATAAAAAAATAACGAGGCAAGGATTAGGAACGCAACCCGATACAGAGTTAGTTCGCGTTCGGAAGAAACAATGAGAATTTAGAACCCTTCCCAAGTTGGCTTTTCAGCTGCACTTTTCCTTGGTGGGCCTCCATAATTAGTTTTACGTAGTACAACCCTAGTCCAAAGCCTTTTACATTGTGCAGGTTTCCCGTGGGTACACGGTAGAATTTATCAAATACAAATGGAATATTCTCTTTTTTAATGCCAATGCCATTGTCTT
Organism: uncultured Flavobacteriales bacterium; assembly: GCA_903823565.1. Classification (GTDB taxonomy): domain Bacteria; phylum Bacteroidota; class Bacteroidia; order Flavobacteriales_D; family Crocinitomicaceae; genus UBA952. The sequence continues at coordinate 31,952 of CAIJTF010000015.1, read as the reverse complement.
CGATTTCTATCCATATCCCATGTTTTTCGTTGCGGGTATAAATTTCAATTTTTGGCTCAGACTCACAATATTTTACCGCATTTTCCAATAGGTTATACATTACATTCGTCAAATGCACGGGATCCACATTGACGCGATGCAGTTTTGCTTCAGTGGTTACCCGAATACTTCCTCCTTTTTCCAATTGGTGAAGTTCAAAATTATCTTTCACCTCGTTTAGTAATACATTGACATCGAATTCTTCCACGTTGAGTATCACCTGGTCTTTGTCGAGTTTGGCGACATTAAGCACGCGTTCTACCTGGTTTTCTAGGCGTTTGTTTTCCTTGTAAATTATCCCAGCATATTTGTGCATTTGCTCGAGGCTTGCTTCCTTCAGGCGAAGCAACATTTCAGAGGATAAACTTATCGTTGAAATCGGAGTCTTTAATTCATGGGTCATGTTGTTGATGAAGTCCGTTTTTACTTCAGCCAATCTATTTTGACGCAGGATGATTGTGATCGAAAATGCGAAGAATATTGCAATGACAATCAACATTAAAATAAGATATACCCAAGGCGTTTTATCTTGGTCTTTAACGATTATTTGTTTGGACTTTTCAGGGAAGTAAACCGTAAAATAATGTCCGTCCTTTTTCAGGTTAAGCTTTTCAATGGTTACCTCTTTCGATTTTTTTGATTCGGTAACGTAAGTGGAGTCTTCCTTGTAGGTTACTTGGTTTGATAAAAATAGTTTTTCGGTAAAACAGTCGTAAATACCATAGTAAAAATCCCTTCTTATCTTTTGTTCATAAAATTCCCTTTTCAGTAGCTGTTCCAAATAAAAAGGATCTAACTCCTCATTGAAGTCGACAATAAAATGGTTTTCTTTTACCTTTTTAACGGTTCCGTAAACATAGGTAGGCTCCCCGGTTTTCTTTTGAATTTTTGCTAATACATTGATCAACGAGGCATGTACATGGTCTTCAAATTCCTTGTGGTTTAGACTATCTTCCCTTTTTTGTATCTCGACCGCATTTTTTTGAATTTCTAAAGTGTTTTTGATCCATAGCCATTGAATTCCAAGAATAATGAGCATGGAAATTAATCCAAATAAAACAACACTTCCGGCCGTGTTTTTCTTCATGTTAAAACCCTTGAACACCATTGACAGTGGTGTACTTTAGTACGTTTTTCTTTTCGGGATGTATTCTCGAAAATGCCGATTGTACGGCTAGCGTTCCTTCGTGAAACCCGCACAGTATGAGTTTCAATTTGTTTTCATAGGTATTGACGTCCCCAATGGCATAAATTCCTGGGATGTTGGTCGAGTAATCCAAGGTATCCACGACAATAGCGCCCTTTTCAATCGTTAATCCCCAGTTGGCGATGGGACCAAGACTTGGTTTAAGTCCAAATAACGGAATGAAATGATCGGCCTTCTTGGTTAATTCCCCCTGGTTTTGATGGGTAATTACCACTGATTCAAGGCGATCAGTACCTAAAAGTCCTGTAACCTCCGCTTCGGTAATCAATTCTATTTTTCCTGCTTCAGCGAGGTCAATTACTTTCTGCACGGAATCAAGATGCCCTCGAAAAGAGGCGCTTCGATGAACCAAACTAACGGTAGAAGCGATCTTATTCTCCACCAAATAAATGGACCAATCCAATGCGGAGTCTCCACCACCAGCAATAACACAGGCTTTATCTTGGTAGAATTTAGGGTCTCGAATAATGTACTCAACGCCTTTATCCTCGAACGAAGCGATGTTTTCTATCGGCGGTTTTCTTGGTTCAAAGACGCCCAATCCTCCCGCGATCATAACGATGGGGGCTCGATGCTGTGTTCCTTTGATGGTGGTTACCACAAACGATCCATCCTCCAGTTTTTCGATTTCGGTCGCCGCTTCCCCAAGGGTGAATCCGGGTTTGAACGGGGCCGCTTGTTTCATTAGATTATCTACCAAATCTCCAGCTAAAATTTCTGGAAATCCTGGAATATCATAAATGGGTTTTTTCGGATAAATTTCAGAACATTGTCCACCGGGTTGCGGTAACGAATCAATTAAATGACAACGCAACTTAAGGAGACCTGCTTCGAAAACGGTAAACAGCCCGACGGGGCCTGCTCCAATGATAATTATGTCAGTTTCAATCATGAAAAGGTGGCTTTCAAGCGTACAAAAGTAATAAAACTAAAACAACCCGCTTGTAGTTTTGTTTGCTGTGGTTAGTAGTCCGGTCTCCGTGGCTTATTTTGCATGATGGCTTCAATGGTCTCCATGATTTCCGGTGTAAATCGGTGGACTGCATCCATCGCGGTTAGATTTTCTTTGAGTTGTTCCTCCTTGCTAGCGCCTAAAATTACCGTACTCACATTCGGATTCTTTAAACACCAAGCCAAGGCAAAGACCGCTAAGCTGAGGTTCATTTCGGCTGCAAGTGTCCCTAATTGTCTTACCTTATCGTTGCGCAAATCCGTCAAGTTTTTATCTTTTAACCAACCAAGCCCGTCCATTTCCAAGCGCGTGTCCGAAGGATTATGATTCAAGTATTTTCCCGTTAATACCCCAGAAGCGAGCGGAGACCACGTGGTGGTGCCTAGTCCCACTGTTTTGTACAATTGTTCGAACTCTACTTCTACCTTCTCGCGGCAAAACAAGTTGTATTCGGGTTGTTCAACGACCGGCCCTATCAGATGGTTTTGCTTAGCAAACAGGTGAGCCTCCATAATTTCTTGCGCGCTCCATTCGGAAGTTCCCCAGTACAAAATTTTACCCTGAACGATTAAATTGTGCATGCTCCAAACCGTTTCCTCAATGGGCGTTGCTTTATCGGGTCTATGGCAAAAAAACAAATCCAGGTATTCGAGCTGAAGGCGCATCAAGGCCTGTTCACATCCTTCTGTAACGTGTTTCCGGGAAAGACCTCTTTGCGTTGGAAGTTGTCCTCCCGAACCAAAAAAAACCTTACTGCTCACACAGTAACTATCCCGGGACCAATTTAGTTTTTTCAGGGCCTTTCCCATGACCGTCTCACTCATGCCTCGGGCATATATTTCTGCATTATCGAAAAAATTAATACCATTATCGTAGGCTATGCCCATGAGTTTTTCTGCGGTATTATCTTCAATTTGCTTTCCAAAAGTAAGCCAAGAACCTAGGGATAATCGACTAAGTTGTAAACCTGTTTTTCCGAGTGCGTAGTATTCCATATTTTATTTGCAAAGATAACCAAACAGGGGAAAGACAAGGCCAATAGGTTGTAATTCCTCGGTAAAGCTGTATATTTGTTATTCAGTAAATAAACCATGTACGGATTAGTTAACAAAGCCATTAAAGACCTGATTGTTAGTAACCATGGAGAGGAAACATGGAAAGAAATTGCACGGCGGTCTGATTTCCATGAGGCTGATTTCGTAGGGTTGCATGCCTATGAGGATGCGCTTACGTACCGATTAGTCGGGAATGCATCATCCGTACTTGGAGCCGATGCCAATGCCATTCTTGAATTGTTTGGTGAATATTGGATTACCTACACCGCGGATGAAGGCTATGGTCAACTCATGGATTTGTGCGGCGATACGTTCGTTGAATTTCTTGGGAACCTGGACATGCTTCATCACCGAATGAACAGCATGATGCCTCACCTAGCCCCCCCTCAATTTACCACGCAAAACGAAACAGAACATTCCATTGAATTGCTGTATCGAAGCCATAGAGAAGGTCTTACCCCCATGTTGTTTGGTCTGATTCGAGGCTTAGGAAAGCGCTTTGGTTTATCGTGCACAATTGAACTTCTTTCCTCTAAGAGCGAATCGCAAGACCATCACTTGTTTTTGATTTCTTGGTAATGGAATCCAAGGGGCTTGACATAGAACTATTATTTGAGGCCTTGGAATTTTCCAATCCGCATACGCTGTTTATCGACGATAAGGGTATCATAATAAAGGTGGGGAAAGCTTTCCAGAAAAGTTCAGCCGAATTAAAACCCGGTAAACCTTTCGATTTTATTTTTTCTTGGTTACCGGGTTCGGGCTTTAACGAAGTAGAAAAAAGTGCCACTTCCCTGCTGTTTTTTCAGTCTAATTTTGCCAATCAACGGTATAAGGTTTCCGGGAGAAAAACGGTATGGGGTTATATTCTGCATGCCAACCCCGTGGTAAATGCCTCGTTCCAAATCAGCGATTATAACCTGACGTTAAAAGATTTCTCGCAACAAAATTATATTGCAGAATACCTTTTTCTTTTGCAATCATCTTCTAAGGCGTTAAGCGATCTAGAAAAAATTAACGAAGAATATGTGGCTAAAAACTTGGCCTTAGAAAAAAGTAAAGAGGAACTCTCTTCAACGGCCTTGTTTCCTAATGAGAATCCAAATCCAGTTATTCGACTGGGTTCGTCTTTCGAATTATTGTATGCCAATCCTTCTTCGGCTCGGTTTATCTCGGATTTTGGAATTTCCGATACAACCATCGATGATCAAGCGTTTAGAAGCAAATTAGAGGAGGTACGTTCAAACGGAACCGAAAATTCTTCGCTTTACCTTACGCGCAACGGAAACACCTATTTGGTGAATGTTCGAAAAAATGCGAAAAGTAATTTTTTTAACATTTATGCGGCGGACATAACGCATTTCGTGGAGGAAGTAAAAGCCAAAGAATCGGAATTAAGCATACTCAATGCACGATTGCTTGACCAAAAAGCCTTTTACGAATACATATTGGATAGCATGCCTTCCGATATTGCGGTATTTGATGAAAATCATAAATACCTTTTCGTAAATCCCCAAGGAATTAGCAATGCAGAAATTAGAAATTTTATGATTGGTAAAGATGACTTTGACTATTGCCATTACAAGGGAATTTCTACGGAAGGAGCGGAGTTTAGAAGGGAAAAATTCAACAAAGTTATAAAAGAAGATGCCGAGCTTGAATGGGAAGATAACCTAGTTGACGCTCATGGAAATAGAAAGGTTATTTTGCGTCGAATGAGACCCATTTATAATCCGATTACCCACAAAAAAAATGTAGTGGGTTATGGTATTGACATCACCCAGCGTAAACTTGCGGAGGAGGAGGTTAACGAAGCCAATTTCCGACTCATATTCTTAGAACAGTTTTTAAATGCCGCCAGCGACGCCATTCAAGTAGCCGATGATTCAGGAACCTTTGTATTTATGAATAAAAGGGCATCAGAAAGGTTGGGTATACCCTTGGATAAATTACACGAATTTAAAGTGTCGGACATTGATGTTCAGTTCAAAGACCCCAAGGTTTGGGAAGCGCATATTGATTTTCTTAAAAAGAACGGTGGTTTTTCGGCAGAATCGACCAACCTTCACCAAGCAACGGGTAAAACAATGGATGTTGAGGTAAACGTAAGCTACCATGAATTTGGTGGTAAAGGGTATGTTATTGCTGCTTCTCGAGACATTTCTGAGCGGAAACAAAACCAAAAAATTCTAGCTCTAAAAAATGAATTTCAGTCGGTTTTGATGGAGGTAGCTACCGAATTTATTGATATTGACCCTAGGGAAATATCAACCGTAATTAATCAAACCCTAGCACGTATTGGAAGCTTTCTAGGGGTGGATAGGGTTTATCTTTTCAACTATAACCACGAGGAGGAGACAACCTCGAACACCTACGAGTGGGTGGCCGATGGAATTTCGCCCGAAATCGAAAACCTTCAGGATATCCCATTTGAGTACGTCCCGGTATGGATAGAAACCCATTTCAAAGGCGAAAACATCGAGGTGGAAAATACGCTAGAATTACCAGAGGGAATGTTTAAATCGTTGTTATTAGAACAAGATATTAAAAGTTTGATAGCACTCCCTTTAATGCTAGAAGGAAAGTGTCTTGGTTTTGTAGGACTCGATTCGGTCAAGGATTTCCGAAAATTCTACAGGGATGAAAAGGATTTATTGCAGTTGTTAGCCCGAATGTTGGTTAATGTAGACCAGCGAATTAAATACACCAAGGCCTTGGAGGTTTCGAATCAAACGATTCAAACCATGAATGAAGATTTACAGAAAGTGGTACAGGCCGAAAAAACGGTTAATCTCCTTGCCGACTCCTTTATGTTGGGTGCCGATTATGAATCCATCTGTTGGGATATCGTAGAAAATGTTATTTCACAACTAGATTTTGAGGATTGTGTCGTTTACCAAGTTCAAGGAAAGGAATTGGTACAGGTGGCAGCCATGGGAAATAAAACCCAGGAAAGAAGGGTATTAAAAGATGCCATGCGCATCCCGGTAGGCAAAGGGATAGTTGGTGCAGTGGCGAAAACAGGAGAGGCAATTCTCATTCCGGACACTACCTTAGACAAACGGTATCTTGTAGATGACCAAGCAAGGTTATCGGAGGTGGCGGTTCCAATAAAAGTAGGGAAAAAAGTGTGGGGGGTTATTGATTCTGAACACGAAACAAGAGATTTCTTTACCGAATTGCATCTGCGGGTCCTTTTGACTCTTTCTAACTTACTCTCCCAGAAAATAGCCGCCCTCGAGGAGCAGAAAATGAAAGAAAAACTTCAAGAGGAAATCTTAGCCATAAATTCCGATTTGGAGAACCGGGTGATGGAAGAAACGAACCGCAACATAGAGCTTACAAAATCGATGTCCGATCAAGAAAAATTGGTTACCCTCGGTGAAATCGCCTCAGGCATTGCGCACGACCTTAACACCCCATTGGGTGCGATTAAAATTGGCGCCGAGAGCATCCGCTATACCTTGGATAATCTATTCGGAAATGTTGTTGCTAAATGCACCGAAGAGCAGATAAAATTTGCCTTAAATCGTTCCTTGGCGCAATCGGGAGAACTTTTTGTTGGAGGCCTGCAACAACGAAAAGAAATGAAGGAGATGGAGTCGCTTTTAAGCCAAGAATTCCCTCAGATTCCAGATGCTGACCGGACTAAAATGGTAAACATGATGGTTAAAACACGAATTTTAGCCCCTCAGGTTGAGTTGGTAAAAGAGGTGCTTAGCGCCAACAATCCATTGGACTTTTTAGAACTCATGTATAGCCTACAAATCGTGCACAACTTCATTGCAACCATTCTTACTTCGTCGGAGCGAGCTGGAAAAGTGGTGCAAGATTTACGGGCGTTTATCAAAGACCAACGAAACCAATCGAAGGGTCCCGTAAACCTACGAAGCAACATCAGCACCGTGTTGAATGTTTTCAATTATGAAATAAAGCGAAGCGTAGAGCTTATTTTTCAAGTGGAAGATGAGATTTACATTGAAGGGTTTGATATCAAATTATTTCAACTTTGGTCCAATATTATTAAAAATGCCATTGAATCCATAGACCAGTATCGAGAGCGAGGGATTATCAAAATTACCTCTCAGAAGAAAGGAAATACGGTTAAAATTGCCATCGCGAACAATGGTCCAGAAATTCCAGGTGAAATCCGATCTCGAATTTTTGAAAAGTTTTTTACGACCAAAGCCCAAAAAAATGGTTCTGGTCTAGGGCTCAATATTGTTAAAAGCGTTTTGGATGAACATCAAGCAAAAGTTTCTTTGGAGTCGAATCCCGATTGGACAACCTTTGAATTTAGTTTTCCTCTGATTCAACACGTTAGTGAACCAAAAAATGAAGTAGAGATTGAATTATTGTAATACCTTTGTCTCATGGATGAAATAAAATACGCCGTAGTTTGTGTGGATGATGATCCCTATATTTTGCAAATGCTGGGGTTTCAATTGAGTAAAATTGTAGACCAAAAGTGCACTTTATTGGAATATTTTACGGATCCCTTCGAGGCCCTTTTGAACATAGATGGTTTGGTGGATGAGCGTATTGACATCATATTTATCATAGTAGATTATCAAATGCCCCAAATGACCGGTGCGCAATTAATACGATCCATAAAATTAAAATACCCTGACTTGAAATGTGTCATGTTGTCGGGGCAAGCTAACCCAGGATCAGTAGATTCGTTACGAAAAGATAATTTATTGGAGCAATTCATCGAAAAACCGTGGAACGAAGAAGCTCTTTTTGATGCCGTTAAGCCCATTCTAGAAAAGATCCGTTAATTTTTATGAAAAGGATTCTAGTATTAGGGGCTGGACTTTCTGCGTCCTCTCTGCTTCGATATTTAATCGCCTTGGTTGAAAAAAGAGCGTGGGAATTGACCATTGGTAATGGTGATTTGGAGGCTTTACACAATACCTATGGCTCTCATCCTCAAATTAGGTTGCGCATAGTTAATGCAGCGGAAAAGCAAGAGCGTAGAGCAATTATGGAGGGAATGGACCTTGTTATTTCTATGTTGCCCGCCTCCTTCCATGTCGCCGTAGCGGAAGATTGTATTGCACTCAAAATAAATTTAATTACACCAAGTTACGTCTCGAAAGAAATGCGGGAACTCGATGCACAAGCCAAGGCCAACGGGGTAACCATCATGAACGAAACGGGGGTAGACCCTGGAATAGACCACATGAGCGCGATGAAGGTAATTCATGAAATTCGAAGAAGAGTCGGGGTTTTGAAATCCTTTAAATCCTTTTGTGGGGGATTGATTGCCCCGGAATCCGATGACAATGCGTGGCACTATAAATTTACCTGGAATCCGAGAAACGTTGTCCTTGCTGGACAAGGTGGTGTTGCAGCATTTCGTCAAAATAAAGAACTGAAGTACATCCCTTACGCTCAATTGTTCAAGCGAACAGAACGCTTCGAAATCGATGGTTTTGGTGCTTTTGATGGGTATGCTAATCGCGATTCCTTGAAATACCTTGAGGTATACGGAATCGATGAGGTAGATACCATTTATCGGGGTACCCTGCGGCGACCACACTATTGCCAGGGATGGGATGTGTTAATTGAATTAGGACTTACGGATGATAGTTACATCTTGGAAAACAGCCGTTTGCTTACCCCACGTCAGCTTTTGAATGCCTTTTTACCCTACCATCCAAAAGACAGCGTAGAAATTAAGTTGAAAAAATTCCTGCGCAAAGATCGTGAACATCTTTATTCCTTATTTGAGGAAATTGGGTTCTTCGATTCAAGCAACTTGTTGTGTGTCGAAGATTCAAGTCCGGCCTTCATGCTTCAAGCGTTATTGCAAAAATCATGGATCTTGAAAGAGACGGATAAGGATATGCTCGTAATGATTCATGAATTTGAGTTTGAAATTGGCAATAAACGGTTCAAAACAAGTGCTTCCATGGTGGTCATTGGCGAGGATAGAACGTACACCGCCATGTCCAATACGGTTGGCCTTCCCATAGGAATTATTGCGAAACGAATGCTGGATGGCTATAAAGATCCAGGGGTCAAGCTACCCATATCGGAAGCGCTATATATGCCTGTTTTAACCGAACTTGAAGAATTAGGAATTACCTTTACTGAAATAACACAAGAAATTTAACAAAAAATGGAACAACAAGAAAACCAAATGAACATAGAATTGAGTGAGGAAATTGCGCTTGGAGTCTATTCTAACCTCGCGGTAATCACTCATTCTCCTGCAGAATTGGTATGTGATTTCATACAAGTAATGCCAGGGATGCCCAAAGGGAAGGTTCGTTCACGAATTTTGATGACGCCACAAAATGCCAAGCGTTTTTTACAAGCTTTAGCGGATAATTTACAAAAGTATGAGCAGAATTTTGGTCCAATTGAAGACCCTCAGTCCGGCATTCCGCCTATGCACTTTGGTACACCGAACACGATGGCATAATGCTCTCGGTTGGTATTCCTGCATACAATAGCAACGTATCGGAATTGTTGTCAGCCCTCGCGGATCAAGCAAGCCATTTGCCCGAGGTATTGGAAATTATTGTTTTGGATGACGCCTCTGAAGCTTCGATACTTCCTGAAGGATTCGTAGCTCCTAAAGTTCGGGTTCTTCGCCACACCCTCAACCAAGGCCGTAGCAAAACCAGAAATCATATTGCATCGGAAGCTAAAAGTGCTTGGATTTTATTCATCGATGGGGATTCTGGCATACATGACGGCTTATTTTTAAGACGCTGGTGCGATTACTTGGCCAGCACGTCCGCATCTGTTGTGGTAGGTGGCAGCGACTATCAGACCACCAGACCAAGTTCGGATTTATTTTTACGATGGCACGTGAGCCGTATGCGAGAACAAACGGGGGAGTCATTTAAAACCAATAATGTTGCTATTCAAGCCTCTGTTTTTAACCAAATTTCATTTAACGAGGCACTTCAAGGATATGGGCACGAGGATACCCTCTTCGGATTTGAATTGCTACAAAAAAAAATACCCGTTGAAAAATACGGTAATCCTGTATTGAACGAACATTTGGATTCCAACGAGGAGTTTTTGCGTAAAACGGTTACGGGTATTCGCAATTTACTAAAAGCCCAATCGCTTTCGAGCCATCCAGATTCCTTTAATCAACAAATAAGAATGCTCCGGTTTTATCATCGCATGCAACGTTTTCACTTCCTTTTTTTAATTGAATTTTTGAATTATTTACTCTATAAAACGGTACGTAATCGACTGCTAAAGGGCAAAAAAGTAGGGATGGTAAACGCGTTTGATTTTTTTAAACTGTGTACCTTACACCGCCTACGAAAAGAGGCCTAACGTAGTTTTTCAATAAGGTTCAACAGTTTAGTTTGTTCAACTCCCCAGTGTTCAGTCAAGCGGGCTCCTTTGCTTTGTTGTTTGCATGCCGTTAAAAACCCTGGATTCTCCTTAAATCGTATTATGGCCGTCCGGATGGATTCGACCGAACAATCCTCCATAACGATGCCGCAACTATATTGAGAAACCAGTTGTTTGATCTCAGGTTGTTGAGCACAGATGACCGCGACTCCTGCTTGAAAGTAATCAAATATTTTATTGGGAAGCGCTAAGTGGTAATTGAGACAGGGGTGGGTGTCGTACGCTAAGCCTACGTCTGCCATCGCCGTAATTTGAATCATTTCGAGATAGGGTAACCTAGGAATGAATGTCACTTTTGCTTCAAGTTGGTGGGATTGAACATAGTCTTTGGCTTCAGGGATTGCGGTTCCTGAACCAATTACGAGCAAGAGCGCCTCCGGTATCGTTTCCATCGCAAGGATGGATTCCATTAATCCTCTTCCATGGTTAAGACCGCTCCCTTGAACTACGAGTACCAGTGTTTTCGGATCCTGCACATAGGGTTCTTTGTCTGCTGGCACTACGGAATGGTATTCCGGTACATTGCGAATTACGACAGGGTTAACCGCGTAATGCTTCTCGAAAATACGGGCGAGGGAATCGTTCACCGTAAGAAAGTGATCGGCCTTTGAGGCGCAGTGTTTTTCAAACCATAGCCAAATGGTTCTTTTAAAAGAGGAATGCGCCAATTCTGGGACTTCTGTAAAAAGTTCATGCGCATCAAAAACAAGAATTTTTTTTCGAAGACGAGCCACGAGAAAGCTGGGAAAAACGGTGTCTAGGTCGTTGGACCAAATGATGTTCGTTTTAACCGAAAGCAAAAAAAAGAATAACCTTAGGTTGTAGAAGAAATAAAACAATGGACCTTTGGTAAAAAGCATGTTCCATCGCTTACACGAGTATGGAACAGCGGGAAGGGGAGGACTATCTGCTTTGCTTCTGCCGATCAGGATTACCCTAAAGCCTTGGTCGTGAAGCAATTTGCAGTGCCTTAAGATGCGCTGATCCGTTGAGAGGTCAGAAGTAACACAAAAGGCAATCGTTTTCATTAGGAATCCTACAAAAGTATAAATCCTTCAATGAAAAGAAGACCCAGTGCTTTAAAAATCAAAAAAATCGCTAAAAATCTTTTGCAATCAAAAAATGCTTCGTACATTTGCAATCCAAATTTTGGAGGCATCGTTCTTTTTTTAATGATCCAACAATTGCCGATGTAGCTCAGTTGGCCAGAGCAGCTGATTTGTAATCAGCTGGTCGGGGGTTCGAATCCCTCCATCGGCTCGGTATGTTGGGGAGATACTCAAGCGGCCAACGAGGACAGACTGTAAATCTGTTGGTTTTCACCTTCGCAGGTTCGAATCCTGCTCTCCCCACGATAGAAAATTTAAGCGGGAGTAGCTCAGTTGGTAGAGCGTCAGCCTTCCAAGCTGAATGTCGCGAGTTCGACCCTCGTCTCCCGCTCAACTTTGAGTGCCGGTGTAGCTCAGGGGTAGAGCGCTTCCTTGGTAAGGAAGAGGTCACGAGTTCAAATCTCGTCATTGGCTCAACGGAAAAATGTTGACCTTAAATAAAGTAGGGGTCAATTTTATGATAAATGAGTATTAACTAGTAAATAAATAAGTAAAAATGGCTAAGGAAAATTTCGATCGTTCGAAACCACACGTGAACATTGGTACTATTGGACACGTAGACCACGGTAAAACTACGCTTACTGCTGCTATTTCAAGCGTATTGGCGTCAAAAGGTCTTGCTCAAGTAAGAGACTTCTCTTCAATTGACAACGCTCCTGAAGAGAAAGAAAGAGGTATTACAATCAACACCTCACACATTGAATATGAAACAGCGGTTCGTCACTACGCACACGTTGACTGTCCAGGTCACGCTGACTACGTAAAGAACATGGTTACGGGAGCTGCACAAATGGATGGAGCTATCCTTGTTGTAGCTGCTACCGATGGTCCCATGCCACAAACGCGTGAGCACATCCTACTTGGACGTCAAGTTGGTGTTCCTCGTTTGGTTGTATTCATGAACAAAGTAGATATGGTTGATGACGAGGAGTTGTTAGAGTTAGTTGAGATGGAAGTTCGTGAACTATTGTCTTTCTATCAATACGATGGTGACAATGCTCCAGTAATTAAAGGATCTGCGCTTGGTGCATTGAATGGTGAAGCAAAATGGGTAGCTACTGTAGAAGAGTTAATGAACGCAGTAGATACGTACATCGAATTGCCTCCACGGGATGTAGATAAGCCTTTCTTGATGCCAATTGAAGACGTATTTACAATTACAGGTCGTGGTACCGTTGCTACAGGTCGTATCGAAACAGGAGTTATCAATTCTGGTGAGTCAGTTGATATCTTAGGAATGGGTGATGCGAAATTATCTTCTACCGTAACTGGGGTTGAGATGTTCCGTAAAATCCTTGACAGAGGTGAGGCGGGTGACAACGTAGGTCTTCTTTTAAGAGGTATTGAGAAAACTCAAATTAAAAGAGGAATGGTTATTTGTAAACCAGGATCAACAAAACCTTATCAGGATTTCAAAGCTGAAATTTACGTTTTGAAAAAAGAAGAAGGTGGTCGTCACACGCCATTCCACAACAAATATCGTCCTCAATTCTATTTCCGAACTACGGATGTAACGGGTGAAATTAGCCTTACAGACGGTCGTGAAATGGTTATGCCTGGTGATAACGTTACGATTAATGTAAAATTAATTGTGCCAGTAGCTATGGATAAAGGTCTTCGTTTCGCGATTCGTGAAGGGGGTCGTACCGTAGGTGCGGGTCAGGTAACTGAAATTGTCGGATAATTCGAGTTATAAAAGTGTTTAATTAAAGGGGAGCTTCGGCTCCCCTTATTAAACGGGTGTAGCTCAGCTGGTAGAGTAGTGGTCTCCAAAACCATTGGTCGTGGGTTCGAATCCTACCGCCCGTGCAAAAATAAAATAGAACGTGTTTCATAGAATTAGAAACTATATCATAGAAACTTACCAAGAATTGTTGCACCATGTTACATGGCCAACTTGGAAGGAGCTACAGAATAATACCATCATTGTGTTGGTTTCTGTCCTTATTTTTTCCTTGTTAATTTTTGTTATGGATTACTCCTTTGGTATAAGTGGTAAGCCTGGCGATACATGGCGAGGGTTGTTAGGTTTCATTTATTAAGGCGAAAGCGAATGTCTGAAAATACAAAAAAGTGGTACGTGGTCCGAGCGATTAGTGGCAAGGAAAAGAAGGTGAAAGAATTGCTTGAACTGGAAATTGCACGTCACAAACTCACGGATTTCGTTGCGCAAGTACTTATTCCTACCGAAAAAGTTTTTCAAATTCGGAATGGTAAAAAAGTCAACAAGGAAAAAGCCTATCTTCCTGGATATGTTTTGATTGAAGCCAATTTGGTGGGGGAAGTTCCTCACGTTATAAAGAATATTCCAAATGTAATAGGTTTCCTAGGTGCGGAAAAAGGGGGAGCTCCTGTTCCTATGCGTTTGTCCGAAGTAAATAGAATTCTAGGAAAAGTGGACGAATTATCCGAAAACGAAGAGGAATTGAGAATTCCGTTTGTGGTCGGTGAGTCGGTAAAAGTAATCGATGGTCCGTTCAATAATTTTAGTGGAGTGGTGGACGAAATCAACGAAGACAAGAAGAAGTTGAAGGTGATGGTAAAAATATTTGGAAGAAAAAACTTGCTGGAATTGAGTTACATGCAAGTGGAGAAAGAGGTTTAATTGTGTATTAACCGTAGGAGTAAGGAAAACGATCGAAGCTTCCCGTGAGTACTTATGTTTGACTACATAAATTGTGAATAAATGGCTAAAGAAGTAGCAGCTTTGATCAAATTACAGATCAAAGGCGGTGCGGCGAATCCTTCGCCCCCGATCGGTCCGGCACTTGGTGCCAAAGGGGTAAACATCATGGAGTTTTGTAAGCAGTTCAATGCGAGAACTCAAGATAAACCCGGAAAAGTAGTTCCCGTTGTAATTACTGTTTATGCGGACAAATCTTTTGATTTCATTCTTAAGACGCCCCCAGCAGCAGTTCAAATAGTGGAACATACGAAAATCAAAAAAGGATCATCCGAACCAAACAAATCAAAGGTGGGAACCATTTCTTGGGATCAAGTGAGAATGATTGCCGAGGATAAGTTACCCGACTTAAATTGTTTTACGGTAGATTCTGCCATGTCTATGGTTGCTGGTACAGCACGAAGCATGGGGGTTGTAGTGAAAGGAGGAGAGCCTCCAAAAACCAAATAATTAAATCGAAAAGACATGAAAAGAATTTCAAAGAAACGAAAGGAAGTGCTGTCTAAAGTAGATTTAGGCAAGGCATACTCTTTAGGAGAAGCTTGTGATTTGGTAAAAGCCATTTCAACCACCAAGTTTGATGCGTCTGTTGATATCGCGGTGCGATTGGGTGTAGATCCTCGTAAAGCGAATCAAATGGTACGTGGAACCGTTGCCCTACCGCACGGAACCGGTAAAGACATGCGTGTTTTAGTGCTTTGTACTCCTGACAAGGAAGCAGAAGCAAAAGCCGCAGGAGCAGATCACGTAGGTCTTGACGATTACATCGCCAAGATTAAGGATGGTTGGACCGATATTGATGTAATCATCACCATGCCTTCTGTAATGGGAAAGGTAGGTGCGTTAGGTAGAGTATTAGGCCCTCGTGGTTTAATGCCGAATCCAAAAACGGGTACAGTAACCTTAGATGTAGCGAAAGCAGTTCAGGAAGTAAAGGCCGGAAAAATTGACTTTAAAGTGGATAAGAACGGTATCGTTCACTCCGCTGTTGGTAAGGTGAGTTTTGAAGGAGCTAAGCTGAAAGAAAATGCTAACGAGCTTATTCAAACGTTGTTGAAGTTAAAGCCTTCAGCAGCTAAGGGTACCTACATCAAAAGCATCGCTTTGAGCTCTACGATGAGCGCCGGAATTCAAATAGACACCAAATCAGTAACGGCTTAAAATTTTTAAAATGAACAGAGAAGAAAAAGCACAGTACATTGACGATTTGGCTGCTGAATTATCCGCTACCAACATACTATATTTGACCGATACTGCCGAACTTACGGTTGAAACGGTAAACAACTTGAGAAGAAGATGTTTTCAAACAAACATTTCTTTGAAAGTGGTCAAAAATAGTTTGTTGAAAAAGGCTATGGATCGTGTTGAAGGTAAAAACTATGGTGAATTGAGGGATTTATTGAAGGGTTCTACCTCGATAATGATCAGTCAAGAAGCCAATGCCCCAGCGCGTTTGATTCAAGAGTTTCGTAAGAAAAACGATAAACCGATTCTTAAAGGAGCCTACATTGAAGAAGCAATTTTTGTTGGTGACAACCAATTGATTGCCCTTGAAACAATGAAATCCAAAGAAGAGCTTATCGGAGAAATTGTTGGTCTACTCCAAAGCCCAATCAAAAATGTAGTATCTGGACTGAAAGGTTCCGGAGGTAAAATAGCAGGAATCTTAAAAACACTCGAACAGAGATAATTATTAACCTTTTTAAAAATCAAATAAAATGGCTGAATTAAAGCAAATCGCAGAAACCCTTGTAAATCTTACCGTTAAGGAAGTAAATGAGTTAGCTGCAATCCTAAAGGATGAGTATGGAATCGAACCCGCGGCTGCCGCTCCAGTAATGGTTGCAGGTGGTGGTGGCGCCAGTGGTGGTGGTGAAGCTGCTGCAGAAGAGAAAACTGAGTTTACAGTCGTTCTTAAAGCAAGCGGACCTAACAAATTGGCAGTAGTTAAATTAGTTAAAGAATTAACTGGTAACGGTTTAAAAGAATCTAAGGATTTAGTGGATGGCGCTCCAGCAACGTTGAAAGAAGCCGTTTCTAAAGACGAAGCAGAAGGGCTTAGAAAGTCTCTTGAAGAGGCTGGTGCTGAAGTTGAAATTAAATAATTTCAAACGAATTATACAGGAAAGGCAACCGATTTATCGGGTGCCTTATCCTGTTTATGCATTGTTCATTCTTAACTATTTAAATTAAATTCCCTTGGCAACAAAAAATAATTCAACCCGAATTAACTTCGCCTCTAGTAAAAATACCTTTGAGTATCCCGATTTTCTAGAGGTTCAATTGAAATCGTTTCAAGAATTTTTTCAACTTGAGACCACCCCAGAAAATAGAGAAAGCGAAGGACTTTTCAAGGTTTTCGCCGAGAACTTCCCCATAACAGATACGCGCAATCAATTTGTTTTGGAATTTTTGGATTATTTCATTGATCCACCAAGATACTCCATAGAAGAATGTATCGAACGCGGTTTAACCTACAGCGTTCCGTTAAAAGCTAAATTGAAATTATATTGTACCGACCCTGAACACGAGGATTTTGAAACCATTGTGCAGGATGTTTATCTTGGTACAATTCCCTATATGACGCCGAAAGGGTCTTTTGTGGTGAATGGCGCTGAACGTGTCATTGTATCCCAATTGCACCGTTCTCCAGGCGTGTTTTTTGGTCAATCCCGTCACGCAAACGGTACCAAATTGTATTCGGCTAGAATTATCCCCTTCAAAGGTTCTTGGATGGAATTTGCTACCGATATCAATAGCATCATGTATGCTTACATCGATCGTAAAAAGAAGCTTCCTTTAACAACCTTGTTCCGTGCAATGGGGTATGAAGCCGATCGTAACATCCTAGAGATTTTTGGTCTTGCTGACGAAGTAAAAATTGCAAAATCGACCATCAAGAAGTTGGTCGGAAGACGCCTTGCTGCAAGGGTACTTAAAACATGGATTGAAGATTTCGTTGATGAAGACACCGGTGAGGTAGTTTCTATTGAGCGGAACGAAGTAATCCTTGATCGAGAATTAGAAATCCGGGAAGAGCATTTGGATGAAATCCTAGACTCAGGCGCTAAATCGGTTATTTTGCACAAAGAAAATGCTAACGCAACCGATTACACCATCATTTACAACACGCTTCAGAAAGATCCAACCAACTCGGAGAAGGAAGCCATCGAGTATATTTATCGACAATTGCGTAATGCCGATCCACCAGATTTTGAGACGGCAAAAGGTGTTTTTGAAAAGTTATTCTTTTCCGATACGCGGTATGACCTAGGAGAGGTAGGCCGTTACCGATTGAATAAGAAATTAAAAATTAATGCGGAAGAGGACTCTAGGGTCCTTACAAAACAAGACATTATTGAAATTGTCAAGTACCTCATTGAACTCATCAATTCCAAAGCCGACGTAGATGATATCGATCACCTTTCAAACCGTCGCGTAAGAACCGTTGGTGAGCAGTTATATTCTCAATTCGGTGTTGGTTTAGCGCGTATGGCGCGTACCATCAGAGAGCGAATGAATGTTCGTGATAACGAGGTATTTACACCAATAGATTTGATCAATGCCAAAACCTTGAGTTCTGTAATCAACTCATTCTTTGGAACCAATCAACTTTCTCAGTTTATGGATCAAACCAATCCGCTTGCGGAGGTTACCCACAAACGTAGGTTATCAGCCCTAGGGCCTGGTGGTTTATCAAGAGAGCGCGCCGGTTTTGAGGTTCGTGACGTTCATTACACCCACTACGGTCGACTTTGTACCATTGAAACACCGGAGGGTCCAAACATCGGACTCATTTCCTCCCTTTGTGTTTTTGCGAAAGTGAACAAGTTAGGGTTCATTGAAACCCCATACCGAAAGGTAGAAAATGGAAAAGTGGCGATAAGTTCAGAGCCTATTTACCTAGCGGCAGAGGAGGAGGATGGTCAAATTATTGCCCAGGCCAATGCCCAAGTAGATGATAAAGGTAACTTCCTTTCCGATATCGTTAAAGCCCGTTACGAAGGAGATTTCCCGGTTGTGAATCCGAAGGAATTAAAGTTAATGGATGTGGGTGCAAACCAAATTGCCTCCATCGCAGCGAGTTCAATTCCTTTCTTGGAGCATGACGATGCGAACCGTGCCCTAATGGGATCGAACATGCAACGTCAAGCCGTTCCATTGGTCAAACCAAGTTCACCCATTGTAGGAACAGGAATCGAAGAGTTGGTTGCAAGAGACTCACGGGTTCTTGTAAATGCAGAAGGAAAAGGAGTGGTTGAATATGTGGATGCCAACGAAATCGTAATACGATACGATTGGACAGACGACGACAAATTGGTTTCTTTCGATAGCGAAATCAAAAAGTATCCACTTACTAAATTTTCTAAAACCAACCAAAGCACGTGCATCAACCTTAAACCAATCGTTGCCAAAGGCGATCGCGTAGAAAAAGGACAGGTGTTGTGTGAAGGATATGCCACCCAAGACGGTGAATTAGCCTTAGGACAAAACCTAAAGGTAGCCTTCATGCCGTGGAAAGGTTACAACTTTGAGGATGCTATTGTAATTTCTGAAAAGGTTGTACGAAACGATATCTTTACCTCTATTCACATCGATGAATATTCGTTGGAAGTTCGCGATACGAAGCGAGGTATGGAAGAATTAACCTCTGATATTCCGAATGTTTCCGAAGAAGCAACGAAGGATTTGGACGAAAATGGTTTGATTCGAATTGGAGCAGAGATTAAAGAAGGAGACATTCTTATCGGGAAAATAACTCCGAAAGGAGAAACGGATCCTTCCCCTGAAGAAAAACTACTTCGTGCCATATTCGGTGACAAAGCGGGTGATGTGAAAGATGCTTCGTTGAAAGCTGGACCATCCTTAAGAGGTACAGTAATCGATAAGAAGTTATTTTCTCGTGCCGTAAAGGATCGAAAAAGTAAAACCCAAGATAAACCCATCCTTGAAACATTGGATGCAGAATATCACAAGGAGTACGCAGAACTAAAAGAAAAATTAGTTGAAAAATTATTGATTATCCTTGGTGAAGAAAAATCATCGGGTGTTTTCAATAACTTCCGTGAGGAACTTATTAAAAAAGGGACCAAGTTTACGAGTAAAAGCCTCATGAGCTTGGATTATTCAATTATTAATCCTCTAAATTGGACGCCTAACGATAAAATGAATCAAATGATTAGTCGCGTGATTCACAATTTCAGCATCAAGGCGAACGATTTATTGGGGAACTATAAGCGAAGAAAGTTTCACATTTCAGTTGGGGACGAACTTCCTGCAGGTATTGTCAAATTAGCGAAAGTGTACGTAGCGAAAAAACGTAAGCTTCGTGTGGGTGATAAGATGGCGGGACGACATGGTAACAAGGGTATTGTTGCGAATATCGTTCGTCAAGAGGACATGCCTTTCCTAGAAGACGGTACGCCAGTGGATATTGTGTTAAATCCGCTAGGGGTTCCTTCTCGTATGAACCTTGGTCAAATTTATGAAACGGTACTCGGATGGGCCGGAGAAAAGTTAGGGGTGAAATTTGCTACCCCAATTTTTGATGGCGCTCACCCTAGCGAAATCGACGAATGGTCAGCAAAGGCAGGCATTCCGAAATCGGGTAAAACGTATCTAATTGATGGAGGAACGGGCGAACGTTTCGATCAACCTGCTACCGTAGGAATTATCTACATGTTGAAACTATCTCACATGGTAGATGACAAAATGCACGCACGTTCGATTGGACCTTACTCACTGATCACGCAACAACCTTTGGGTGGAAAAGCCCAGTTTGGAGGTCAGCGATTTGGAGAAATGGAGGTTTGGGCGATCGAGGCCTTTGGTGCAGCGAATATCCTGCAGGAACTTCTTACGGTTAAGTCCGATGATGTAATGGGTAGAGCCAAGGCATACGAAGCAATCGTGAAAGGAGATAATATCCCTGAACCTGGAATTCCTGAGTCGTTCAATGTATTGTTGCATGAATTGAAAGGATTGTGTCTTAATGTTACTATGGATTAATAACTATTGATTAAGCAGAAAAATGGCTTTTAAAAAAGAAACCCCAAAAAAACAAAATAGCTTCAATAAGATAACCATCTCTTTGGCTTCGCCAGAGGTGATTTTGGAGCAATCCAGTGGTGAAGTACTAAAACCAGAGACCATTAATTATCGGACTTACAAACCCGAGCGTGATGGATTATTCTGTGAGCGTATTTTCGGTCCTGTGAAAGATTACGAGTGTCATTGCGGAAAATACAAGCGTATCCGCTACAAGGGCATCGTGTGTGACCGTTGCGGTGTGGAAGTGACCGAGAAAAAAGTGCGTCGTGAACGTATGGGACATATTTCTTTGGTAGTTCCCGTAGCCCACATTTGGTATTTCAGATCGCTTCCAAATAAAATTGGATACTTGTTGGGTCTACCGACGAAAAAGTTAGATCAAATTATTTATTACGAGCGCTATGTCGTGATTCAAGCCGGTATTACGGCTGAGATGGAGGGCTTAACCCTCAAGAAATATGATTTCTTGACCGAAGAGGATTATTTAGATATCATCGATAATCCAGCCCTTAAAGACAACCACTTCCTAGACGACTCAGATCCGAACAAGTTTATCGCGAAAATGGGCGCAGAGGCGCTTCACGATTTATTGCGCGATTTAGATTTGATTTCTCTATCCAACCAATTGCGAGCAGCAGCAGATGAGGAAACCTCCGTTCAACGAAAAAACGAGGCCTTAAAGCGCTTACAAGTGGTGGAAGCTATGAGAGAATCCCAAGAGCGAATTGATAACCGTCCGGAATGGATGATTGTTAAAGTAGTTCCTGTGATTCCGCCCGAATTACGTCCTTTGGTTCCGTTGGATGGTGGAAGGTTTGCTACCTCGGATCTTAACGACCTATACCGTCGGGTGATTATTCGTAACAACCGTTTGAAACGATTGATTGAAATCAAAGCACCAGAGGTAATCCTTCGAAATGAAAAGCGAATGCTTCAAGAGGCTGTTGATTCCTTGTTTGATAACTCTCGTAAGTCAAGTGCTGTTAAAACAGAATCCAACCGAGCCCTTAAATCCCTTTCGGATTCCTTAAAAGGTAAGCAAGGTCGATTCCGTCAAAACCTACTAGGAAAACGGGTTGATTACTCCGCTCGTTCTGTAATTGTTGTAGGTCCGGATTTAAAGTTACATGAGTGTGGTCTACCGAAAGACATGGCAGCGGAGCTCTACAAACCGTTCATTATCCGCAAGATGATTGAGCGCGGCATTGTAAAAACCGTTAAATCCGCCAAGAAAATCGTTGATCGCAAAGAACCCGTTGTTTGGGATATCCTAGAAAACGTTTTAAAAGGTCACCCCGTATTATTGAACCGGGCTCCTACCTTACACCGTTTAGGAATTCAGGCGTTTCAACCTAAATTAATCGAGGGTAAAGCCATCCGCCTTCACCCCTTGGTAACTACAGCGTTTAACGCGGATTTCGACGGTGACCAAATGGCAGTCCATTTACCCCTAGGGAACGCTGCGATTTTGGAGGCACAACTCCTCATGTTGGCGTCGCACAATATCCTTAACCCTGCTAATGGCGCCCCTATCGCGGTACCTTCTCAGGACATGGTACTTGGTCTATACTACATGACCAAAGGTAAAGTCTCAACCGAAACGGAAAAAGTTAAAGGTGAAGGAAAAATTTTCTATTCACCAGAGGAGGTGATTATTGCCTACAACGAGAAACAATTGGATCTACATGCTACGATTAAAGTCAAAACCTATGACTTAGACGATCAAGGTGTGCCGGTTTTAAAAATGATTGATACCACGTGTGGCCGCGTCCTTTTCAACGAAAAAGTTCCGCGTGAGGTAGGGTACATCAACGATGTATTAACCAAAAAAGCCTTAAGAGACATCATTGGAGAAGTGCTCAAGATTTCAGGAACTAGCCGTTCTGCGCAATTCCTAGATGACATTAAAACGCTTGGATACCAAATGGCTTTTAAAGGCGGCTTGTCCTTTAACTTAGACGATATCATTATCCCTAAAGAGAAGGAAACGCTCGTGGCTAAGGCAGAACAAGAAGTGAAGGAGGTAATGATGAATTACAACATGGGGCTTATTACGAATAATGAGCGTTACAATCAAATTATTGATGTTTGGACCCATACCAATTCTCGTCTTACCCACACCTTGATGGAGCAACTTAAAACAGACCGACAAGGATTCAACTCCATTTACATGATGTTTGATTCTGGAGCACGGGGATCAAAAGAACAAATCCGACAGCTCTCCGGTATGCGAGGCCTTATGGCTAAACCGCAAAAATCAGGGGCTACGGTTCAAGAAATTATCGAAAACCCAATCCTTTCGAATTTCAAGGAAGGGTTATCCATTCTTGAGTACTTT
Organism: uncultured Flavobacteriales bacterium; assembly: GCA_903823565.1. Classification (GTDB taxonomy): domain Bacteria; phylum Bacteroidota; class Bacteroidia; order Flavobacteriales_D; family Crocinitomicaceae; genus UBA952. The sequence continues at coordinate 9,129 of CAIJTF010000015.1, read as the reverse complement.
ATCTCTACCCACGGTGCGCGAAAAGGGCTTGCAGATACCGCCCTCAAAACGGCGGATGCAGGTTACTTGACCCGACGATTGGTAGACGTTGCTCAGGATGTCGTCATCAATAGCGAGGATTGTGGAACCCTTCGTGGTATTGTTGCATCTTCTCTTAAGAAAAACGATGAAGTGGTTGAGCCGCTTTATGATCGAATTTTAGGAAGAACAACGGTTCACGATGTTTACGTTCCAGAATCTGATCAACTAATTGTTGCCAGCGGAGAAATCATTTCAGAACAGGTAGCAAAAGCTATTGAAGAGGCTGGAATTGAAGAAGTTGAAATCCGTTCGGTATTGACGTGTGAAATGCGAAAAGGCGTTTGTTCAAAATGTTACGGACGAAACTTGGCGTCGCACAGGGAGGCACAAATTGGAGACGCGGTTGGGGTAATTGCTGCACAATCCATTGGTGAACCGGGTACACAGCTTACCCTTCGTACGTTCCACGTGGGAGGTACCGCTTCTAACATTGCGGATAGTTCAGATATCAAAGCAAAAGTGGGTGGTAAATTAGAGTTTGAGGAATTGCGTACGATCGAACGAAAAGAAAGCGATGGTAGCGTAAAAGTGATTGTTGTTGGCCGATCAGGTGAAATGCGGATCGTCGATGAAAAAACAGGAATCGTGGTTATGAATGCCAACATTCCTTACGGTGCCGAGATGCTCGTCGAGCAGAAAGGGAGCGTGAAGAAGGGCGAGGTGATTTGTAAGTGGGATCCATATAATGCATTGATTATTACTGAATTAAAAGGTAAAGTCGTCTTTGATAACATCATAGAAGGAATTACTTTCCGCGAGGTGATGGATGAGCAAACAGGATTTACGGAGAAAGTTATTATTGAATCCAGAGATAAAAAACGATCCCCTGCGATTCACATTATTGATACCAAAACGAAAGAAGTGGTACGTGAGTACTCTTTGCCGGTAAATTCTCATATTGCTGTTAGCGAAGGGGATGTGGTTGATGCAGGGATTACCCTAGTAAAAATTCCAAGAACCTCTGGGAAATCTGGAGATATTACAGGAGGATTACCAAGGGTTACCGAGTTGTTTGAAGCAAGAAATCCATCCAACCCAGCTGTGGTTTCTGAAATTGATGGAACGGCAGCTTATGGAAACATTAAGCGTGGAAATCGTGAAATCATTATCACGTCTAAAACGGGTGAGGTTCGCAAATACTTGGTTCCTCTGTCCAAACATATTCTAGTTCAGCAAAACGACTTCGTTCGTGCGGGTCAGCCCCTTTCGGATGGAGCCATTACGCCGAACGATATCTTGAATATTGAGGGGCCTACAAAAGTACAAGAGTATATCGTGAATGAAATCCAAGAGGTTTATAGACTCCAAGGGGTAAAAATTAACGATAAGCATTTTGAGGTAATTGTTCGTCAAATGATGCTAAAGGCAGAAATCGTTGATCCAGGCGATACGCGCTTTTTGGAAGGCCAGTCCGTGCACAAAGCAGACATCATGGAAGCCAATGATGAATTGTATGGCATGATGCTCGTTCGTGACGCTGGGGATTCTAAAGAAGTTGAAAAAGGGCAGTTAATCTCCGTACGAAAACTTCGCGATGAAAATTCGCGGTTGAAACGAGAGGATAAAGTCCTAATAGAAGCCAGGGAGGCAATGCCAGCCACTTCAACACCTTTATTGCAAGGGATCACTCGAGCTTCGCTTCAAACGCAATCCTTTATTTCCGCGGCATCGTTCCAAGAAACTACGAAAGTATTGAATGAAGCAGCCATTTCTGGAAAAGAAGACCACTTGTTAGGATTAAAAGAAAACGTTATCGTTGGACACTTAATTCCTGCAGGAACCGGCGTTAGAAATTTCCAAAAAATGATTGTAGGATCCAAGGAAGTTTACGATAAATTAACGGAAGAAAGCGAAGCGTAACAGCTATCGTTGAAAACCTTATTCGATTAAAATCCCGTCCATATAGGCGGGATTTTTTTTATGCAATTTTATCCCATTGGGGCTTGTTTTGGAATACGCTTAACATGTAACTTCGCAAGGCTTCGTGTATTGGTAGCCTCAAGGCAGGATCTTCAGTGTATACATTAACGGCCGTTTTACGGGCCATTTCAACCAATGATTGGTCCCTGGATAAATCCGCGAGTTTTAAATTTAAGGTGCCGCTTTGTTGAGTGCCCATCAAATCACCAGGCCCACGCAAGGCGAGATCCACCTCCGCGATTTTAAACCCATCGGTTGTTTCTACCATGGTTTCCATTCTTTTCTTTGCCTCTTTAGATAGGGTATAATCCGTCATGAGTATACAATAAGACTTTCCTCCCCCACGGCCAACCCTTCCCCTTAATTGATGCAATTGGGATAAACCAAAACGTTGCGAGCTCTCAATAACCATAACGGTAGCATTTGGAACATTTACACCGACTTCAATAACCGTTGTTGCTACCATAATGTGCGTTACACCGTCTATGAATCTTTTCATTTCGAATTCCTTTTCTTCGGGCTTCAATTTTCCGTGGACCATGCTGACTTGGTAATCAGGCAAGGGAAACGATCGACTTATGGCCTCAAATCCATCGTTTAAACTCTTTAAATCTAAGGTTTCATTGTCCGCAATGAGTGGATAAACAATGTAAACTTGACGGCCAAGTGCGATTTGTTGTTTTAAGAAATCGTACAACTGACTTCGGTGGTTATCAAACCGATGGATGGTTTGAATTGGTTTCCTTCCAGGGGGTAATTCATCGATAACCGAAACATCCAAATCTCCATAGAAGGTCATGGCTAAGGTGCGCGGAATTGGGGTGGCTGTCATCACCAAAACATGGGGGGCCAAGGTGTTTTTATGCCTCATCTTTGCCCGTTGAGCTACGCCAAAACGATGTTGTTCGTCAATAACCACTAAACCAAGGTTGTTAAAGACTACTTCTTCCTCAAGCAGTGCGTGCGTTCCAATGATAATATGAATATCACCAGCCTTTAAATCCTCGAACAGGGTTTTTCGCACCGACTTTTTAGTGGACCCGGTTAAAAGGGCACATCGAATGGGTAAATCGTTGAGTAAGGTAGAAATGGTTTCAAAATGCTGTTGCGCAAGGATTTCGGTTGGCGCCATAAGTGCCGATTGAAAGAGATTCCCATGAGCGATTAACATGGTAATCAACGCTACCAGTGTTTTTCCAGAGCCAACATCTCCTTGTAAAAGTCGGTTCATGTGCTCCCCATGCTGCATATCCCTTCGGATTTCTTTTATTACTTTCTTCTGCGCGTTGGTTAAATCGAAGGGTAATTTCTCTTCGTAAAATTGTTTTAATAAAGCGCCACTTTTTTCGAATACAAAGCCTGGTTCTGTTCTTTTCCTTAGCCCTTTTCTTAAAATCATTTCCAATTGTAATAGGAACAATTCTTCAAAACAAATGCGTTTTCTTGCCGCGGAAAAATCGCTTTCTGAATTGGGGAAATGAATTTTTTTAAGTGCTTCAGCAGCAGATATCAAATCTAGGGAATAAGCCAGCGAAGGAGGAATTAATTCTCGATGGTTTCTTAGGTCAATTTGTTCAAATAACTGCGCCATTATCCGTTCAATTCCACGGGTATTTAATCCTACCGAGGCTAATTTTTCAGTACTGTGATAAATGGGTTGAAATCCCGAAAGGGGAACATCTTCTGTCGGGCTAATCTCAGGATGAGGAATACTCCAGGCATTGCCAATTCGTTTTGGTCGTCCAAAAACGCGGATGCTTTTTCCTGGAATCAAATGTGGCTTGATCCATTTCCACCCTTGGAACCAGATCAAGGTTACACTCCCTGTATCGTCTGAAAAGGTACATTGCAAACGCTTTGATCGTCCTACACCTACTTCTTGAATGGTCTTTATAAAACCAACCAATTGCACGTAGGATTCGGCCAAGTCAAGATGAGCACATTGGTTCCTTTGCGAGCGGTTTAAGTAGCGAAAAGGAAAGTGGTTCAAGAGGTCTTGGTACGTTTTGATGCCCAACTCCTTGGTCAAAAGGGCTGCCTTTTGAGGCCCAATTCCTTTTAAATAGGCGATGGGTGTCGAAAGAAACTCAGCCACAGCAGAAGGAATTTATTTCCAAACCCCCATGCTGTTGAACTTTTGAATTCGGGCACGAATGCGCTCGCTTTCTTCCACTTTTTCCAGTTCTGCTAAATATCCGAGGATGGAATCTTTAACTTTGCTGAACATTTCTTCATGGTTGCGGTGTGCTCCGCCTGTAGGTTCTGAAATGACATCGTCCACTAAGCCAAAACCCTTCATATCAGAAGGGGTAAGTTTTAAGGCACTAGCCGCTTTTTCCTTATGTTCCCAGGATCTCCAAAGAATCGAAGAGCAACTTTCAGGAGAAATTACCGAGTACCAAGTGTTTTCAAGCATAACCACTTTGTCTCCAACCCCAATTCCCAAGGCACCTCCCGAAGCACCCTCACCAATTATGATACAGATAACGGGGACTTTTAAGCGCATCATTTCGTATATGTTGCGCGCAATAGCCTCCCCTTGACCGCGCTCTTCAGCTTCCAATCCTGGAAACGCTCCTGGTGTATCAATAAAGGTTACGATGGGTTTGCTAAATTTTTCAGCCAATTTCATAAGACGTAAGGCTTTCCTGTATCCTTCTGGGTTAGGCATACCAAAATTTCGGTATTGGCGCATTTTCGTGTTAATTCCTTTTTGCTGACCAATAAACATCAGTGTTTTACCTTCAATGGACCCAAATCCTCCCACCATTGCTTTATCATCTTTCACCCCACGATCACCATGAAGTTCCATGAAATCACCCCCGGTAATGGCGTTTATGTAGGCTAAGGTATAGGGTCTGTCGGGATGCCTTGATAATTGAACGCGTTGCCATGGACTGAGGTTTGCATACAGTTCTTTAGCCGTTTCCGAGTGCTTTTTTTGCAAGGCAACAATTTTATCCGTCATATCGACACCCGTAGAGGTTCCAATACCTTCTGTTTGAGAAATTTGATCCATCAACTCCTTTAAAGGGGCTTCGAAGTCTAAATAAGTATCCATAGTGACTATGCTAATTGATAGCAAAAGTAAAAATTTTAAAGCGTTCTTGTATTTTTGTTCCTATGATCGTATTTCCAAATGCTAAAATCAATCTGGGATTAAAAATTCTTGGAAAGCGAAACGATGGGTTTCATGCCTTGGAAACCCTGATGATTCCAATACCCCTCTACGACGTTTTGGAAGTTACGGACCACCCCCATTTTGAATACGATGCTTCCGGATTGTGCTTGCCTTCTAATGAAGGTCCGACCCTTTGCGAAAAAGCCTATGCATTGCTAAAACAATTTCACCATATCGGTCCTGTTCGCATCCATTTGAGGAAACAAATTCCAATAGGTGCAGGCTTGGGAGGAGGTTCATCCGATGCGGCCTTTACCTTAATGGCGTTAAATCAATGGTTTGACTTAGGCTGCTCAAAAGCTGAACTCGAAACCTATGCCGCCGCCTTGGGTAGCGATTGCCCATTCTTTATCCGAAATGAACCAGCCTTGGCGAGCGGAAGAGGGGAGGTGCTTGAAGGCATTGCGCTAGACTTAAAAGGGGTGTTTTTAGCCTTGTATAATCCGGAGATTCACATGAGTACAAGCGATGCTTACGCTTCGCTCGATTCCTCGACCTTTGGAAAACCCTTGTCCTTGGATCGATTGACCGAAAAGAAATATTGGCAAGAGGATTTGGTAAATGATTTTGAATTACCAGCGGTAACTAAACACTTGGCCATTAAAGAGGGGATTAAGGCCTTAAAGGAGGCAGGTGCCTTTTACGCTGCCTTGAGTGGTAGTGGCTCATCCTTTTTTGGTCTTTTCTTCGACCCTAATTCGCTCGTTAAGCTTCCTGACAAGCACTTGATTTACAAAGGATTCATTGACATAAATAATTGATTATTTAAAATTAATATTGAGTAAATAAAAATTTCAATATTCAAAAGGATCTTTGTTAAAATTGTTTGAAATGAAGAAGGTCCTTTTCCCCCTAGTAATATTTACGTTTTTTCTTGAAAATGAAATTATTTCACAAAACCTAATAGCTGTTTGGAATTATAATTCCATAACAGGCGCTCCGACATCGCCCATTGCAGATATTGGAACTGGAACTTCAAGTGTTGTCGGATCCATGTCAGTTTCCGCTGCTGCAACAGGAATGGACCCGATGATCAACAATGGATGTGGAACTCAAAATGGAACAAATCCTGGGGCATGGTCCTTTAGTGCTAATCCCGGTGTAAGTAATGAAAGTTCTGGAGTTCAATACATGGTCTCAACGGTAGGCAGCCATAATATTGTATTCAGTTGGGATCAGCGCAGCTCAAATACTGCTACTAACACAGTGCGGATTAAGTATACTATCGATGGAAGTTCTTGGAATGACTTTATCATGACTGCTACAAATACCACATTTTGTAACGGCGCGATTAATGTAAATGGTTGTTTTGAAAATTCATCAGTAGGTGATCAATACCGCAGAGTTAGTATTAGTTTCGCTTCGATTTCAGGAGCAAATAATAATCCAAATTTCGGAATTCAAATTTTGGCCTCACAATATCAAAATACGGGTCAATTCAGACAAACTGGAAATCCTACATTAGTCGCTACGGGCGGAACATGGCGTTTTGATAATGTGAAATTTGAAGGACGATCTAATATATCAATAGCATCTGCTAATAATTTCGCACAATACAATGAAAATATTGGAATAATCACCGTGCCCATTACAGTAACGAATGCGAATAACAGTCCGATTGATTTAACATTTTCACTATCAACGTATAGTGATGCCACTCCAAATTCTGATTTTACATGGACAAATACATTTACCATTCCTGCAAATACAAATGGTGTAAGTAATTTTCCAATCGCTATTCTAGATGATGCAATTGCTGAAAACGCAGAACGTATTATAGTAAAAATCTCAAGCGGTTTAAATGCACTAATTTCAGCTACCGATAATTATCAAATTATTTTTATCAAGGATAATGATTACATCGCCCCATCTCCAACAAATGAATTAAACCTTACGTTGCTTACTTCTTTTTCTAATGGTTTAGCGGGTTCAAATTCGGCTGAAATCGTTTCATTCGATTCTGACGTTGATCGCTTATACATTGCAAATAGTGTTGGACAAAAATTAGATATAGTAAACTTTAGCAATCCAGCCTCACCCACAATAATTAATTCCATTTCCTTAACACCCTACGGAAACATCAATTCGGTAGTTGCTCACGATAGTATTATTGCAGTGGCTCTCGAGTCTGTACCTGCTCAAACAAATGGAAAAGTCGTATTTTTTGATTATAATGGAAACTTTATTAATCAAGTAACAGTTGGTGCCATGCCTGATATGATCACCTTCAACAAAAACTTTACAAAGATTTTAACGGCAAATGAAGGAGAACCTGATGCCACTTATTCCGTTGATCCAGAAGGATCTATTTCGATTATAGACTTAACGCCAGGATATGCGAATTTAACAAATGCTAATGTAACAACCCTCGGTTTTAACCAATACAATGGTCAATCGGCAACCCTAATTGCTCAAGGAATCAGGGTATTCGCAACAAGCGCAAGTGTTGCCCAAGATTTAGAGCCAGAATATATAGCAATATCTGATGATAACAGCAAAGCTTATGTAACCTTGCAAGAGAATAATGCAATGGTTACTATTGATCTCTCCAGCAATACTATATCTTCACTAAATGCTTTAGGATTTGGAACATACGATGCTTTGAGTGGAAATGCATTGGATGCGTCAGATCAAAGTGGTGCTGTATTAATCACGGGGAACATCCCTGTAAAAGCAACTTACATGCCTGATGCCATTGATTTCTACAGTGCCTATGGTAACGGTTACCTTGTAATGGCAAACGAAGGGGATTCACGTGAATTTGGCTCTGTAATTGATGCAAATAGAATATCATCATCCACATTTAATAATGTTCTAGATGCAACGGCATTTCCTGATCAATCAATCCTGCGGAATAATAAATTCCTAGGAAGATTATCGGCACTTAAATACAGTGGAGATTCAGACGGCGATGGTGACTATGACGAATTACACATAATGGGAGGACGTTCATTTTCAATTCGAAATGCAACAAATGGGGCAATTGTGTTTGATTCGAAATCATTATTTGAAAAAATCACTGCAAACCACGCGATATTTGGCTCAATTTTTAACGCTTCTAACACAACGGGAGCTCCTAGTTTAAAAAACAGAAGCGACGATAAAGGTCCAGAACCTGAGGGAATAAAAATTGCACAAATCAATGGAAAAATGTATGCTTTTATAGGTTTAGAACGAATTGGTGGGGCGATGATTTTCAATATTTCAAATCCCAACAGTCCAATTTATGTTGGCTACGTAAATAATCGATCTACCACCCTCTCTGGCCCAGATTTAGGCGCAGAAGGAATTCTATATATTTCAGCTGCAGAATCCCCTAATGGAAATGCGATATTAATTCTTGCTAATGAAGTGAGTTCAACATTAACTATTTATCAAATCAATAGTTGTGCTGAATTGTCTGGGGCACCAATTACATCCCAAAACGATACTATTTGTAGTGGACAAAACACAACCCTTTCTGCAACTATTACGCCCAATGTATCTTATGAATGGTTACAAAATGGAATTGTAATACCAAATGCAAACCAAGCAACTTTAACTGCTTCCTCAAGTGGTAATTATGTATTAAAGATGACAAATAGCGCCTTAGCATGCATCGATACTTCTAATGTAATTTCAATTCTTGTCAATCCATTACCGACTGTTGGAACAGGAGGTAACCAGACCGTATGTGCGGGAACAGCAGTAACCTTGAATGGATCCGGGGCTTCATCTTACACATGGGACAATGGCGTGACGAATGCCGCAGCGTTTACACCGAGTACTAGTACAACCTACACAGTTACAGGTATAGATTCCAACGGATGTGCAAATACCGCACAAACGTCAGTAACGGTGAATTCCTTGCCAACAGTAGGAGCAGGAGGTAACCAGACCGTATGTGCGGGAACAGCAGTAACCTTGAATGGATCCGGGGCTTCATCTTACACATGGGACAATGGCGT
>CAIJTF010000014.1 GCA_903823565.1 uncultured Flavobacteriales bacterium | reverse complement strand
GGTCTTGTTTTTATGTTAGCTCGAATCGATTTAGCAACTTGTTTGTCTTTGATGCTATGGTATTTTCCATGGAATGTGAAGAGGTCAAATAAAGGCGTTAACATCCGTCCAATACCCTCCCCAAATCGGAATTCTTTTCGATTGCCCATAAGCATGGACGGACGATAAATACAAACGGTTGAAGCGGGTAAAGCTTTCATCGATTCCTCAACGGTTCCTTTAATTTTAAGATAGAAATTTTTAGCGTTTGCTTTTGCACCTACAGAGGAAACTAGATGGATTTCGTCACAACCAATAGGTAAAAGAAGCTTGGCAACAGAAACGGGAATTCCAATATCTATGGCTTCATAGGCTTGTAAGCTGGGGGTTTTCTTGCGCGTAGTACCAATGCAATTGATTAGGACATCGGGTTTAAAAGGGAAGGTCCAATCGCTCAATTGATCAAAATCGACCAAGATTTCATGGACCTTAGGAGAAAGCGTACCTAACGATTTACGCGTTAGCAAAGCAACATTTTGGCAACGCTCATCCTCAATCAATTCTTGCAGTACGGAAGAACCCACCAATCCGGTTGCACCAAGAAGAACGGCATTATAGCCCATCGGTTCTGAATTGGGAGGTATGGGATTCATTTTGTTTTATGCTTCGTCTTGAATGTGCCCTTGGCTTTTCTTCCATTCGTAACCAAAAACCCCAAAAAACGCAAGCAATAAGGCAATGGAACCAAACATTGAAAGATTGTTTCCGGTTAAATACGAAGGAGGTTCAAAGCGCCATTCAATGGTATGTTTTCCTTGGGGAATTTGCAGTCCGCGCAAAACAAAATTCACGCGAGTGTAAGGGACTTCTTTATTATCGATAAAACACTTCCATCCTTCTGGGTAGTATATCTCACTAAAAACAGCGAATCCTGGCTTATCAGACTGGCTTTCGTATACCAGCTTTTTGGTGGCATAACGCTTTAATTTAACCACATCGTTGGAATCGGTTTGATAGGACTTTGCGGGCTTAATGTTCGAAGTTTTTTGATTCAATATCGCCTGGGTTTTGATATTCAGGGTACCTAAACCCGTTATTTCATCGTTCGCGGAGTTGACGCATTTAACTTCGTTGACAAACCACGCATTCCCTAGCGCCTCAGCATTTGAAAAAGCAGGTTGGTTGGAACTGGTAATGAAATACCTGGTATTCAACATATTTAAAATAGGGGTTTTGGCCGTTAATTTTGTTTTGTTGAAATCTCGGCTGGCCAGCAACTGACTAAAAAACTGACTTCGTTGTGTATCGTCTTTTAATTCATTAGCTTGTTTAATCAAAGCACCCGAGGTATCGGAATTGACAGCCGATGTAATTAAAGCGTTTTGTACTTCAGAAATTTCATTGGAAAGGTAGAAATCAACAAGTTGTTGGTAACGTTTCATTTTTGCTCCATGATAGCCTCCAATGGATTTATGAAAGAAACTAGTCCTTGTCTCAGCAATGGGATTATCGAAGGTAAGGACACGGTAGTCGCTATTCAGCTGTATGGCTGCAAAACCAGCCAACGGAGTCCTTAATTCTTGCGGATATTGTTGTTCTTTTTCGTATAACGCGAGCATTTTTGCTTTTGTTTGGGCAAATCCATTCGCGGAAGAAGACTCTTTTTCAAGAATGGATAAATCAGCCAGATCGGGTGTAAAAGCAATTTGCTGTTCTTCTTTGTCTACGAATTTTTCTCTCCCACCAGCATCGGTATCTGATAGGTACCTTTTGTCCACCGTAAATTGATCATAAGCAATAAAAACTCCAAGTGCTCCGAGGCAAATCCAACGGTTCAATTTGTCCGAAATAATAAGGAAAATAACAGCTCCCGCCAATATAAAGAACCATAAGGTTCTTCCGGCATCGGCTTGATAAATTCCTTTTCGCACCTGAATAAGTTCGTTCCGGTATTGGGCAATTTGTTCAGCGGCAGCTCCTTTATTTTGCGACTCTGCAAGCATTTTCACTTCGTCTTGGGTAATAAAATTTCCTGACAAATCGGGGGCAACATATAAGATAATTCCCAACAATACAGCCCCACCAAGAACAATGCTTTGGTACTTGAACGTTCCAATGAGCGGTTCTTTTCTCCAAAGTTTATCCAATAAAAGTACCCCCATTAGTGGAATTAAAACCTGCATCATTACTAAGATCATTTTGGTATCGCGAAACTTATTGTAAAGCGGAAAATGATCAATAAACCACAAATTGATGGAACCCGTCTTTGAGGAAAGAAGGATGCAAAGAAAGCTAAGCACCAATAGAGGAAATCTCAAGGTGTCGTTCACCAGAAATAAGCCAATTAAAAACAAAAAAACCGCTACAGCCCCCACGTAGATGGCCCCACCGCTAAATCCCTGACCTCCCCAGTAATGGCTTGATTGGGCAATTTGATTGGCAAAGGTTTCATCCTCCAACGATTCCATAGCTTTATCATCGTTTCCGATGTAGCCATTGGCCCCTCCTTTCGCATTTGGAATGAGTAAGGATAAAAATTCACCGGGTCCAAAATTGTATTCAAGAATATAATCCTTATCTAATCCAGTCTTGGCTTTTTTATCTTGTTTTTGTCCTTTGGGCAACACCGAAATTTCGGATTCTCCACGGGTGGAGTATTTAGCATATTCGTAGGTAGTCATCAAGTTCCCTGTTGATGGCAAAACTGCTAGAAGTGTTCCCAATACTAAGGCTCCAGCTGTAATGAGTAGATCCTTTGTCTTTTTCTCCCAAATCAGTCTTATCCCTTCTCCGAGGGCAATTACGCCCAACATTAGAAACAGATAGTAGGTAATTTGAAGGTGGTTAGCACTAATGTTTAAGGCGAGAAAAAGTGAAAAGACTACAGACCCTAACCATG